>JAYVKW010000048.1:0-3114 GCA_043768015.1 Gallionella sp. | reverse complement strand
TGATTTGTAATCATCAGGTCAGGGGTTCGATTCCTCTTGTCGGCACCAGATACATGCATAAAACCCCTGACGGCTCACGCTTTCAGGGGTTTTTTGTTTTCTGGTGGTTTGACTGTTCCAGAGCTATAGCCAAGGATATTTATTGGCGTTTCGTAGTGTGCGTCTGAAATTATCATGGAGGAGGGTTGTTCAGGCTCACTTGGTGCGCCTCCCGTAGAGGACAATGAGATTAAACACGGGAGGCCACATGCGATTCAAATCGTTTACATTGTCATATTGCACAAAATTTCGATTTCAATCTTAATGGTCATGCTTGGCATAAATCACAAACAAGAAAAATATCAATAATGACGAAGAGGGTTACTTATTTTGCGCACAGCGCCAACAGGGTTGGGCGCTGGCATCACCTGCTCACGCATTTGTCTACGGTGTCTCAACTCGCCGGAAAATTTTCCTCCTCTATGAACTGGAACAACGAGGCACAACTGGCTGGGCTATTGCACGACCTGGGTAAATTCGGGGATCTATTTCAGGCGAGGCTTCGGGGCGAAGAATCCGGGTTGGATCATTGGTCTGCTGGCGCATGGGTTGCACTGGAACAAAAATGTGCCGCCGCCGCACTCGCCATTCAGGGACACCATATCGGCCTGCAATCACTTGCCCACGCCGATCTGAAGAGGCTCAACCCCACGTGGTTGGCGGAGCATTCTCAATCGCTGCGTCTGACCGCGCCAGATATCCAATCACTGAAAAATCGCTTTGCAAACGATGGTCTGGCGATGCCCCAAGTGAAGCAGTCCATGCTGGGCAATTCGCTCGACGCCACCGTCCCCACCATGCTGGACGTACGTATGTTGTTTTCCACTTTGGTAGACGCCGACTATCTGGACACCGAGGCGCATTTCGAGGGTGATGCATCCGGCAAGCGTTACCGCCCATCCGGGCCAGCGCTGGATGTCACCAACGCCCTAAAATTGGTTCTCTCGACTATCGAACAGACTCAGGTAAAGACCACCGCTTCACTTAACGTGCAGGGTGTTCGCAGCGATCTGCTCAAAGCCTGCTTGCGCAGTGCAGAACGTGACTCCGGACTGTTCACGCTCACCGCCCCCACCGGCAGCGGCAAGACACTCGCCATGCTCGCCTTCGCCTTGGCGCACGCGGCAAAACATGGCCTTGAACGGGTGGTTTTGGTGATTCCCTACCTGACCATCACCGAACAAACGGCCCGCATCTATTGCGACATTTTCGCGCCAACGTTTGGTGAGGAATTCGTCCTTGAACACCATTCAATGGCTGGCGTGGGGAAAGAGAATTCCCAGCAAGACAATGAAGGCGAGGCAGGCCAGCCCAGCTACGCCGAACGACGGCGACGTCTATTGGCCGAAAATTGGGATGCGCCGCTTATTGTCACCACCAGTGTGCAACTGCTCGAATCCTTGTTCTCCAATCGCCCCTCTGCCTGTCGCAAACTGCACCGTCTGCAACGCTCCATCATCCTGTTCGACGAGGCACAGACCCTGCCTGCGCATCTGGCCGTGCCAACACTCGCCGCACTCTCGCACCTCTCAGCCAGTTACGGTTCAAGTGTGGTGTTCGCCACCGCCACCCAGCCCGCTTTTTCGCACCTCGACAAAGCCGTCTTGGAAACGAAAGCTCCCGGCTGGCAGCCGCATGAGATCGTGCCTGACCCGGCGGCACTGTTTGCGCCAATGAAACGCGTCGAATTCAACTGGGACAGCCCGGATACGCCCGTGACTTGGGATGAACTTGCCGGAAAATTGACTCAGATTCCCCAAGCCCTGTGCATCGTCAACCTCAAACGCCATGCCAAGCGTTTGTGGGAAAAGCTGGATGACCCAACCACGCTGCACCTCTCCACCAACCTCTGCGCCGGACACCGCGAGAATGTGCTGAAGACGGTGCGCGAACGGCTCGTCTCCGAGCAACCGGTGCGGCTGGTTGCGACCCAATGCGTAGAAGCAGGCGTGGACTTGGATTTTCCCGCTGTAATGCGTGCCTGGGGACCGCTGGACGCCATCATCCAGGCCGCCGGGCGCTGCAACCGGGAAGGACGGCGTAGCCAACTCGGACAGCTTCGGGTGTTCACGCCGGATGACACGGGTTATCCGACTGACAGCTATCAGCAGGCCACCCAGATCGCCCAGATGATCTACCGTCGACACGGCGCGCCAGGCATGAAACTCGATGACCCGGCCTTCATCACCGCCTATTACCGCGAACTCTACGACTTGGCCGGGGTGACGACAGCCCCTGCCAGCCGCGAAATTCTCGAAGCCGTCGAGTGCGGCAACTTCCCCAACGTGGCCAACCTCTACCGGCTCATCAAACAGGATGCCATCAATGTCCTTGTTCCCTATGCGCCGCAGCAAACGCTGTTCGACAGCTTGCGCGAACAAGCCGACGACACCGGGCTGACCGCCGTCTGGATGCGCGCCGCTCGCCCGCTTACCGTGAGTCTCTATCGCCCCAAGGATAGCGACCCGATTTGGGATGCGCTGCTGCCCGTCCCCGTGGCGGGCTGGAAGCAACGCGAACAAAACGACTGGTTCATCTACGCTGTGCCGGAGCACTACCACCCGCAACTCGGGCTGATTCCGCCCGGCACGCTCAACACCTGGATAGCCTAAAGAGGAGAACAACATGAACCAAGGTAAAACCCACTGCCTGGAAGTCTGGGGCGACCTTGCTTGTTTCACCCGACCGGAGATGAAGGTAGAGCGCTACAGCTACCCCGTCATCACCCCGTCCGCCGCGCGCGGCATTTTCGATGCCATTTACTGGAAAAAATCTTACGGCTTTTACTGGCAGGTGGAACGAGTAGAAATCCTCGCGCCGCCTAAATATCTGGCGCTGCGGCGCAATGAGGTGAAGGACAAGGCACCGTCTACACCCACTGTGCTCGCTTGGGCAGAAGGCCGGGAAATGCCGCAACCGCTATGGGCAGACGGCAGCAAAGATGAGCTTGGCACCGACCAGAAAGGCCGCACTCAACGCCAGACCATGGCGCTCAAAAACGTGCGTTACCGGCTTCATGCCCACATCCACACACGTAGCACGCAAGCCGACGTGAACGCGCTGGATGCCCAGTTT
>JAYVKW010000047.1:0-15268 GCA_043768015.1 Gallionella sp. | reverse complement strand
CCCTCTGCGGAAAAACTTGCGCGCCAACTTGTCGAAGCGCGTGCCGCTGCTTGCGTGAATCAGCTCGCGCCCTGCTTCTCGACTTATCGTTGGCAAGGTAATATCGAATCCGTCAGCGAAGTGCCGCTGCTGATCAAAACCACACAGGCCGCTTACCCGCGCCTTGAAAAATTGATACGCGAAGCGCACCCTTACGAACTTCCCGAAATCATCGCTGTCTCGGTGACAGCAGGTTTACCCGCTTATCTGGATTGGGTAAGAAGTGAAACCATTACTCCCGAGGAATAGTTATGCGATTTATCTTGTTGTTGCTGTTATGTATTACCGCCCCCGCCTCAAATGCGGAAGGTTTTCTGGATCGCCTGCCCGGCTTGGGCGGCAGCAAACAACCCAGCTTCCTGCCGCCGGATGAGGCTTTCGGCCTGGAGATGGTTGTGCGCGATGCGCATACCTTGCAGGCCAATTTCAGGGTAACCCCCGGCTACTATTTGTATCGCGATAAAATCAGCTTTGCGATCAAGGACAGCGCAGTCAGAATCACGGCAGTGACTTTGCCCAAAGGTGAAATGAAACACGATCCCAACTTCGGCGACACCGAGGTTTTCCATCAATCATTTCAAGCGGCAATCACGCTGTATCCTCCAAATAATAAGGCCACCAGCATCACGCTGAACGCCGTTTACCAAGGTTGCAGCGAGCAAGGGCTGTGCTACCCGCCCATCACCAAGACATTGCGCATCAACCTGCCGGATGCAACGACCGGCCAGCTTGCACCGCCAATCATGACTGAAGCCCCGCCGCTTTCATCGCAAACCACTCTATTGCCAACACCGGTATCGGAAGGCTCGCAAATCGCGCGACTGTTCAAGGGCGGCAATTTCTGGCTGATCGTTTCCTTTTTCTTCGGCGCGGGATTGTTACTGGCATTGACCCCGTGCGTGTTCCCGATGATCCCGATCCTGTCCGGCATCATCGTCGGTCGCGGTCACAAAATTACCCACAGACACGCTTTTTTCCTGTCGCTGGCCTACGTGCTGGGCATGGCGATCACCTACGCCGCTGCCGGTGTGGCGGCGGGATTTTCCGGCAACCTGATTTCCAACGCGTTGCAAACGCCCTGGGTACTCGGCAGCTTCGCTGCTGTGTTCGTGCTGCTGTCGTTGTCCATGTTCGGTTTTTATGAATTTCAACTGCCCACCGCTTTACAAAGCAAACTGAGCGACACCAGCAACCGTCTGCACGGCGGCCATCTCGGCGGGGTATTCGTGATGGGCGCATTATCAGCCATCATCATGGGGCCGTGCGTGGCTGCACCGTTAGCCGGTGCGCTGCTCTACATCGGTCAGAGCCACGATGCCGTGCTGGGCGGTGTCGCCCTGTTCGCGTTGGCGCTGGGCATGGGCGCGCCCTTATTGCTGATCGGCACCTCGGCTGGCGTGCTGCTGCCCAAGGCTGGCGCGTGGATGGAAGCGGTCAAACAATTCTTCGGCGTGATGTTGCTGGCGCTGGCGATCTGGATCACCCAACCGTTGCTACCCGTCAGCGTGCAGATGCTGCTGTGGGCGGCACTGCTAATCTTCTCGGCGATTTACCTGCGGGCATTGGATGCGGTGCCACACAATGCCAGCGGTTGGCACAAACTGCTCAAAGGTATCGGCCTGTTCGCACTGTTGCTGGGCGCGGCTTATTTGATCGGTTCGCTGTCCGGTGCGCGCGACATCCTGCGCCCGCTCGGCAACATCGGCCGCGCCGAATCGCAAGCACCCGACACACTGCAATTTTCCCGCGTCAAAAACCTTGCGGAACTCGACCAACGCATCGCCCAAGCGCGCGGGCAAGCCGTGATGCTGGATTTCTACGCCGACTGGTGCATCTCCTGCAAGGAAATGGAGCGCTTCACCTTCTCCGATACCGCTGTGAAAGCCAAACTCAAGCCGGTGTTACTGCTACAAGCCGATGTCACCGCAAACAACGAAGCCGATCAAGCCCTGCTCAAACGCTACAACCTGTTCGGCCCACCCGGTATCTTGTTTTTCGATACACAGGGCAAAGAACTGGGCGATTTTCGCGTGACCGGTTATCAAGAGGCTGAACAGTTTTTGAAGACGCTGCAAGGTGTTGGGCTTTAACGATTTTTTGCTTATCTTCGTCAAAATACTAGACAAATTACCCTAATTTACGGCAAACTGCGCACATGAAAACGAGCAAAGCGAGTTTCACCAAAAATATTCTTGTGCTGCATGGCCCTAATCTGAATCTGCTTGGCAGTCGCGAGCCTGATGTGTATGGCCGTGTCACGTTGAACGAAATTAACGAGCGTTTAATGACATTAGCTGGCAAAAGCGGCGCGGCCTTGTTTTGCTTCCAGAGCAACGCCGAGGCCGAACTGGTGGAGCGGGTGCAGCAAGCACAGGTTGAGGGCACGCAGTTCATCATTATCAATCCAGCCGCGTTCACCCATACTAGCGTGGCGTTGCGCGATGCGCTGGCGGCAGTAGCCATCCCGTTCATTGAAGTCCATCTTTCCAACGTATTCGCACGCGAAGCTTTTCGCAAGGAATCTTACTTTTCCGATCTTGCCATCGGCGTGATCAGTGGCCTGGGTGCATCGGGCTATGAATTTGCGGTGCAATTTGCACTGAACCATAAAAATCAGGCTTAAGGAGGTCACCATGGATTTACGTAAGCTCAAAACATTAATTGAACTGGTCGAAAGTTCCGGCATTGCCGAACTGGAAATCAGCGAGGGCGAAGAACGCGTGCGCATCACCCGTACCGCCGCCTCCACCCAACAAACCTATACGCCGGCCCCGCAACCCATCATCGCCGCCGCAGCGCCGCAAGCCGCGGTTCCGGCAACTGAACCCGCCAAGCCTGCGGTAGCAGAAGGCCATGTGGTGAAATCGCCGATGGTCGGCACGTTCTACCGCTCGGCCTCACCGGGTTCCAAGGTATTCGTGGATGTGGGTCAAACCGTAAACAGCGGCGAGACTTTGTGCATTATCGAGGCGATGAAATTGCTTAACGAAATCGAGGCCGACCAGAGCGGGGTCATCAAAGCCATCCTGGTGGAGAATGGCCAGCCTGTTGAGTTTGGCCAACCGCTGTTCGTCATCGGTTAATCGTTAGCGCGCTTTCGCGCAATGCCCAAGTTCGGAGCCAACACCATGTTTGAAAAAATCCTGATTGCCAATCGCGGTGACCAGCTGCCGAAAGGCAGCGCAGCGGCGCAGCCAAATCTCCCCGTGGCTAAAAGCCACAAACGCTATTTCACTGCGGAGACGTCACATGTTTGAGAAAATTCTGATCGCCAATCGCGGTGAAATAGCGTTGCGTATTCAACGCGCTTGCCGCGAGATGGGCATAAAAACCGTCGTAGTGCATTCCGAGGCGGATGCCGATGCCAAGTATGTGAAGCTGGCCGACGAGTCGGTTTGTATCGGTCCCGCCTCTTCTACGCTAAGTTATCTAAACATCCCCGCCATCATCAGTGCGGCGGAGGTGACGGATGCGCAAGCCGTACATCCGGGCTATGGCTTTCTTTCAGAAAACGCCGATTTTTCCGAGCGTGTCGAAAAATGCGGCTTCGTATTCATCGGCCCGCGCGCCGAGACCATCCGTTTGATGGGTGACAAGGTGAGCGCCAAGATCGCCATGAAAAAAGCCGGGGTGCCCTGCGTGCCGGGGGTTGAAGGCGCGTTGCCTGACAACCCCACACAAATCGTCAAGATCGCTCGCAGCATCGGCTACCCGGTCATCATCAAGGCCTCTGGCGGCGGCGGCGGGCGCGGCATGCGCGTGGTGCATACCGAAGCGGCCCTGCTCAATGCCGTCACCATGACACGCTCCGAGGCACAGGCAGCCTTCAACAACCCCATGGTGTACATGGAAAAATTTTTGGAGAACCCGCGCCACATCGAGATTCAGGTGCTGGCCGACCAGCATGGCAACGCGGTGTATCTGGGCGAACGCGATTGCTCGATGCAACGCCGCCACCAAAAGATTCTGGAGGAAGCCCCTGCCCCGTTGCTCGATGCAAAAATGCGCAACAAGGTCGGCGAACGCTGCGCTGAGGCCTGCCGCAAGATCGGCTATCGCGGTGCCGGCACGTTTGAATTCTTGTATGAGAACGGCGAATTCTTCTTCATCGAGATGAACACCCGCGTGCAGGTGGAACATCCGGTCACGGAAATGATCACCGGTATCGACATCGTGCAGCAGCAAATACGCATCGCCGCCGGGGAGAAGCTGCCATTCAAGCAACGCGACATCCAGTTCCGCGGCCATGCCATCGAATGCCGTATCAATGCCGAGCATCCCTATAAATTTACCCCTTCACCCGGACGCATTACTACCTGGCATCCGCCGGGCGGGCCCGGCATACGCGTGGATTCTCATGTGTACGCCAACTATTTCGTGCCGCCGCATTATGACTCGATGATCGGCAAGATCATTGCCTACGGCGATACCCGCGAGCAAGCCATGGCGCGGATGCGCACCGCACTGTCAGAAATGGCCGTAGAGGGCATAGAAACCAACATCGCGCTGCATCGCGAGTTGTTGCAAGACGCGGCCTTTATGCGCGGCGGTACCAATATTCATTATCTTGAAGAGCGTCTCGCCGAGCGCACCAAAGGCAAATAATTCCAATCCCATTTCATCGGTGAAACTTCGTTGGCTTCCTCGCTCCCTCCTGATGTAACAACTAGCCATTCGACTAGGCTATCAAGAGGCGATAGCCAAGTCGCTGGTTATAGTCGTGCAACGGCGACACGTTACTGGCCCAGACAGCCGTTTGCGGGAGCCGTTGCTAGGCCGTTCCTCCCGCACCGGAGGGCTACGCCCACACCGTGTCGGAACGGCACTTGCACTGCCAGCGTCGTTCGCTTTGCGTCGCGGTCGATGCGCAGCATCGGGAACCGCACGGCATACCCCTTGCGGGTACAGCCGTCTTGTTTGACCTTCGAAATGGAATTGGAATAAATGCCGTGGCTGAGTCTGGTCGTCGATAGCGATGCCGAGCACGCCGAGGCTTTGAGCGAAGCGTTGCTCGAACTCGGCGCATTGTCGGTCGATTTGCTGGACGCCGATGCCGACACACCCGATGAGCAGGCTATCTTCGGTGAGCCCGGTGAGCCGCCGCCCGGCGTGTGGCAACACAACCGTGTCAGCGCGCTGTTCAACAGCGACGAAGACGTCAGCGCAATTTTGCGCAACGCGTCCGCCGACATCGGGCTCAAACAAATCCCTGAACATCGCATCGAAACCCTAGCTGACAATGATTGGGTGCGTTTAACACAATCCCAGTTCGAGCCTATACCGATCTCGCCGCGGTTGTGGATCGTGCCAACCTGGCACACGCCCAGCGACCCGAGCGCTATCAATATCGTACTCGATCCCGGCTTGGCATTCGGTACCGGCAGCCATCCCACCACGCGCCTGTGTTTGCGCTGGCTGGATACTAATCTGCAAGGTGGCGAAAGGGTGCTGGATTACGGCTGCGGTTCGGGCATCCTTGCCATTGCCGCGCTCAAGCTCGGGGCTGCCCACGCCGTCGGCGTTGATGTAGACTTGCAGGCCGTGATTGCCAGCCGCGACAATGCCATCGCCAACAAAGTCGAGAACGTGCGGTTCTATTTACCCGATGATGTGCCACAATCCAGTGCCGAAGAACTTTTGATGGAACCACTAGCCATTCGACCAGGCTGCCAAAAAGCGCCAGCCAAGTCGTTGGTTATGGCCGGGCACCCGTATGATCTGGTCGTGGCGAACATCCTGACCAACCCGTTGCGATTACTTGCACCCTTGTTGGCTAAAGCTACGCGGTCAGGCGGGCAAATCGTACTGTCCGGAATACTCGAGGAACAGGCGCAAGACGTGATGAATATCTATCAACAATGGTTCGATTTGAACGTCCCGATTTTTGAGGACGGCTGGTCGTGCCTGTCAGGACGCAAGCGTTAAGATGCGCGGTATGAAAAACTTTTATCCCGGCACCGGAACGACACTCTGCCCACACTGCGACACCCGCTTCAAAATCTCCCAAGCGCAGCTGGAAGCGCATCATGGCATGGTGCGTTGCGGGCATTGCCTACAAGCCTTCGATACCCGCCCAAACTTTGCCGCCGATCAACTCGACCTGCAGCTCGAGTTGCCGATACTGGATAAACTTGTCGCGCTGCACGATTCCAAAGTGGCTGTTCTGCAACCTATGACGCTGGCCGAACAAGTCGCCATCGTGCAAGACGATAACGACAGCGAATTCCAGCCCAGACGCCGTTCCTGGCCGTGGGCGATTGCAGCACTGCTGTTACTGCTGATGCTGCTCGCGCAAGCCGCTTACTTTTTTCGTGTCGACCTCGCCGCGCAGCTGCCCGGCTTGAAACCGGCACTTATCGGCTATTGCCGGATACTGAAATGCAGCGTCCCGCTACCGCAGCATACCGACCTGATAGGCATTGAATCATCCGGACTGGAAGCTGATCCTGCAAATGAAAACCGGATCACCCTGAATGCCCTGTTACGCAACCGTGCCCCTTACGCGCAAGCGTTTCCCAATCTGGAACTCACGCTCAACAACAGCCAGGACAAGCCTCTCGCACGCCGCGTGTTCGGACCGGCAGATTATTTGCCTCAGGCAGAAAACGAAGCAGCCGGTCTGCTACCCAACCACGAACTCGGCATCAAGCTGCACCTCAACACCACCGACCTCAAACCGTCCGGGTATCGCCTGGTGCTGCTTTATTCGACCAGCTAATCATATAGCTATTTGTTAGGCTGCACTGTTGACGGTCAACCTGGCTGTGTTGCGGGTTGGACAGCGGCTGCGGAAGGTATTAAAGGTGTTATATGCCAAACAGCGATTTGGATATTTTTCAGGCGGTTAATGCTATCGCGGCAACTTCGTGGAGATACTCCAACTTGTCAATACCCCGGTGGTTTTTATGTCCGCCATGGTTCAGCCCAATGAAGTTGCGCACTATATTAAGGAGTTCGTTGCCATGGATGTTATAGTCAAACTTTTCAATCCAATGGCTCTGACGAGTGCGGTGCAGGATATCTGGAGACGCTGTCATAGTCATGCATGATCAGGGAGAGCTACAGGCAAAGCTAAAAGCCTTGAGCGAAATCTACGCCGCGCAATTACCTGAAAAACTCAAGCAACTCGAACAGGCGTTGAGTCAGCTGCCTCATACAGTGTGGGATGAGCAAGGCTTCCAAACTTTGCTCCGCCTGGTGCATGGCTTGATCGGCTCGGGAAAGACCTTCGGGTTTGCATCCCTCGGCGGCGTGGCGCGCAACTTGGAAACATATCTCCGGCAGCTTGCGCAGGCGAAGGCTGTCATGAACAAAGATCAACGTAACCATATACTGGGGGCTATGCGTGAACTACATCAAGCGGCGATTCACAGAGAGGCTTCGCTTGTTGATCAGTCTGGATTGATTGCAGTTGCGCAACCCGGCCAGGATGCTGTCGCGCCCCGTCGCATTTTTGTCGTCGAAGATGAGCACGAACTTGCAGAGGAACTCAAAGTTCAACTGGGCTACTTTGGCTATGACGTCAGCGTATTCAACACACTGGAGGATTTTCGGCTTGCCTTGCAGCAAACCTCTGATGTCGTGGTGCTGATGGATGTCACCTTCCCGGAGGATGGGCTGGGAGGGGTTAAGATCATGAATGAAATTCAGCAGGGACGGGATACTCTTCTCCCTGTCGTTTTTCTCTCTGCGCACGATAAATTTGGGGCGAGACTGGAAGCGGTGCGCGCCGGTAGCATCGCCTATTTAAGCAAGCCGGTAAATATCGGCAATTTGATCGACAAGCTTGATAACTTAACCTCAACCAAACCGCCGGCCCCATACCGTGTCATGATCGTCGATGATTCGGTCGCCCTAACCGCCTATCACAGCGCAGTGCTGGGACAGGCCGGCATGGCAGTGAAGGCAGTCAATAACCCGTTTAACGTCATTGAGGCGTTAGTGGAATTTGCTCCTGACCTCATCCTGATCGATCTTTATATGCCGGAATGTAGTGGCACGGATTTGGCCAAGGTCATCCGGCAGCTTGATGCCTTCGTCAGCATCCCTATCGTATTCCTTTCAGCAGAAAATGATCTCGACAAACAGCTTTTCGCGATGGGTTTGGGGGGAGATGATTTTCTTACCAAACCGATACAGCCGCCTCATCTGATTTCTTCGGTGACCAGCCGCATCCGGCGATCACTGATGTTGCGTTCCTTCATGGTGCGCGACAGCCTGACCGGCTTGCTCAACCATACTGCCATCAAAGATCAACTGGATGGCGAAGTGGCTTGGGCAATACGCCAGAAAAAACCTTTGTCCTTTGCGATGGTCGACATTGACCACTTCAAACAAGTCAATGACACCTATGGCCACCCGGTCGGGGATCGGGTAATCAAAAGTCTTTCCCGTCTGCTCAAACAACGGTTGCGCGCCAGTGACCTGGTAGGGCGCTATGGCGGCGAAGAGTTTGCGGTAGTACTGGTGGATGCGGATGGGCCGACGGCCATGAAAGTGCTGGATACGATACGCGACGACTTTTCCCAGTTGCGTCATCTGGCGGATGGAAAAGAATTCCCGGTTACATTCAGCTGTGGGATCGCAGATGTTTCACAGTTTCCGGATGCCGCCAAACTGAGCGATGCAGCCGACAAGGCTCTGTATAAAGCCAAACACGCCGGGCGTAACCGAGTGATGCTGGCGGATGATCCCACTGCCATTGGATAAGTGAAGCATTAACGTTAACAACGCAGCGCTAATGTTTGTTTGTCAGCACAGATACTTTCCGGTATATTTCGTTCCGCCGTTCAGACCAATGGGAGAGCGTGTCAGCCATTTTGTTCATATGCTGTGACACCGCCGAAGGCGCAACACCCGCAACCGCTCAGGCTCAAGAACTATTGGCGCAGGCAAATCTGGAGAGCGTTGGATCAACCAACCACCGAAGGGGCACGCAACGCGAGTTGTAATCTCTCAGGTATCAAGGACAGATGGGGCGCAGCACGGATTCGTGCTGTGCCCTTTTTCATTTTAGTTACGATTAACCTAAAGGTCAGTCTGCATTGAAGTGATTTAAGCAGGCAGTTCGCCGATAGGTGAAAGCTCGCAAACTTTGTTTTCAGAAAGCGAATATGACGACTCTAAAGCAGACTCCGCTCAATGCGGCACATCGCGCCATGGGCGCGAAGATGGTTGATTTCGGCGGCTGGGACATGCCGGTGAATTACGGTTCCCAGATTGACGAACACCATCAGGTGCGCAACGATTGCGGCATGTTCGACGTGTCGCACATGCGCGTGGTGGACATCAAGGGTGACGGCGCGCGCAGTTTTTTGCGCTATCTGCTGGCAAACAATGTGGACAAGCTCACATCGCCCGGCAAAGCCCTGTACTCCTGCATGCTGCTGGATAACGGCGGCGTGATCGACGACCTGATCGTGTATTTCATGAACGAGGACTGGTTCCGCATTGTGGTGAATGCAGGCACCGCAGACAAGGACATTGCGTGGATGAAGCAGCAGGCCAGCAAACATGCGCCGCAACTTTCCCTCAACGACCATCCCGAGCTGGCGATGATTGCGGTGCAAGGGCCGAACGCGCGCGCGAAAGTTTGGGGGGCGTTGCCGGGTAGTCAGGCGCTGACCGAAAATCTGGCGCCGTTCAGCGCGGTGGAAATGGGCACGATGTTTATCGCGCGCACCGGCTACACCGGTGAAGACGGTTTTGAGGTGATGATCCCCGCCAAAGCCGCGCCATATTTCTGGGCGAATTTGGCCGAGAAGGGAGTCAAACCGATCGGTCTCGGCGCGCGTGACACATTGCGTCTTGAAGCGGGGATGAATCTGTATGGCCAGGACATGGATGAAACCATCAATCCGCTGGAAGCCGGGCTGGCCTGGACGGTGGACTTGAAAAATGATCGGGACTTCGTCGGCAAGACCGCGCTGCTGGCGAACCCGCCTACGCGCAAACTGGTCGGATTGGTATTGCAGGATCGCGGTGTGCTGCGTGGGCATCAGCAAGTACTCTGCGCACAGGGTGCGGGCGAAATCACCAGCGGCAGCTTTTCGCCGACGCTGGAAAAATCCATCGCATTGGCTCGTGTGCCGAAAGAAGTGCAAATCGGCGATACGGTACAAGTTGCGGTTCGCGATAAAATGCTGGCTGCAATCGTGGTCAAGTATCCGTTTGTGCGTAACGGCAAAAGTTTAATTTAATTTCGCAGCGGTTTAATTTCGCAACGTTTTAATTTATTTTTAGGGAGTCATTATGAACAATCCAGGCAATCTTAAATACGCTGCGTCGCACGAGTGGGTTAAAGCGGAAGCAGATGGTACGGTCAGCGTCGGTATTTCCAATCATGCGCAGGAGTTGTTGGGCGACATGGTATTTGTCGAATGCCCGGCGGTTGGCCGCAAGCTCAAAGCCGGAGAAGAGTGCGCGGTGGTGGAATCGGTCAAGGCCGCTTCCGATGTGTATGCGCCGATCGCAGGCACGGTGGTGGCGATCAACCCGGCTTTGGATAAAACGCCGGAAGCCATTAACAGCGATCCCTACGGCGCGTGGATGTTCAAACTCAAGCCGGACAATGCGGCTGACATAAACGGCTTGATGGATGCCAAAGCCTATCAGGCGCATGTAGATAGCGAAGCGCACTGAAAGTCAGAGAAGGGATAAGGGGAAGGGGAAAGGGTGGCGCGCTATGCGCGCCAGGGGTTCGCACTTCCCCTTCTCCCTTCCCACTTTACCCTTCCCTTTTTAACCCAACTCCGAAAGCAGTCCCATGATTACCACAGATAAATTTGTAAACCGCCACAACGGCCCACGCGACAGCGATGTAACCGCCATGCTGAAAAAAATCAGCGCAAGCTCGGTCGATGAACTGATCGCGCAAACTGTGCCTGCCTCGATACGCTTGAAGCAGCCGCTGAATTTGCCGCAAGGTCTGTCCGAATATCAATACCACAAGCATTTGCGCGCGCTCGCCGCCAAAAACAAAGTGTTCAAGACCTATATCGGCCTGGGCTATTACAACACCATCGTACCCGCCGTGGTGCAGCGCAATGTCCTGGAAAATCCGGGCTGGTACACCGCTTACACGCCTTACCAGGCGGAGATTTCGCAGGGGCGACTGGAAGCGTTGCTGAATTTTCAGACCATGATTATGGATCTGACCGGGATGGAAATCGCCAATGCCTCGTTGCTGGACGAAGCCACTGCGGCGGCGGAAGCGATGGCGATGTTGTTCAACAGCCGCTCGCGCGAGTCGGTTGACAAGGGTGCGAACAAATTTTTTGTATCAGATGAATGTTATCCGCAAACCATAGATTTGCTGAAAACCCGTTCTGCTCCGATAGGCATAGAACTGGTTATTGGTGATTTCAAAACGGCCAAGCTGGACGGCGGCATTTATGGTGCTTTGCTGCAATATCCGACCGCAGATGGAGGTGTCCACGATTACGCAGATTTTGTGATCAAGGCAAAAACCAGCAGCATGACGGTTGCCGTGGCAGCCGATATTTTGAGTCTGGTGCTGCTTACCCCGCCGGGCGAATGGGGCGCCGATGTGGTGGTGGGCAGCACCCAACGCCTGGGCGTACCGATGGGCTACGGCGGGCCGCACGCCGCGTATTTTGCTTGCCGCGAAATCTATAAGCGCGCCATACCCGGACGCATCATCGGCGTGTCGGTCGATGCGCAAGGCGACCCGGCATTGCGCATGGCATTGCAAACCCGCGAGCAGCACATCCGCCGCGACAAGGCCACCTCGAACATCTGCACCGCACAGGCACTGCTGGCCATCATGGCCAGCATGTATGCGGTGTATCACGGGCCCCAGGGTCTGAAGGGGATTGCGCTGCAAGTGCATCTTGGCGCCGTCACGCTGGCTGCGGAATTAAAAAAATTGGGCTATGCGGTTGAACACGGCGCTTATTTCGACACGCTGAAAATCAGCGGTGCCGATGCGGGCAAAATCAAAAAACTGGCCGAAGCGGCACACATCAATTTTCGCTACACGGATACCGCCATCACCATCGCGCTTGATCAAACCACCGATGCCGATGACCTGAACGCGATCATCGCGGTGTTCGCCCAAGCTGCCGGAAAAGTTGCCGCGCAAGTGACCGAGACGCACATTTTTTCGCGCCAGCCGGTCATCAAAATGCGCAACTCGGCGATTCTGCAACATCCGATTTTCAATACCCATCATTCCGAATCGGAGATGATGCGTTACATCAAACATCTCGAAAACAAAGACCTGTCGCTGACGCACTCGATGATTTCATTGGGCTCATGCACCATGAAACTGAACGCCGCCGCCGAATTGATCCCGATCACCTGGCCGGAATTCGCCGACATCCATCCCTTCGTACCCGTCGAGCAAGCGGCGGGCTACCAGGAAATCATCGCCAGCCTGGATCGTTCGCTGAGCGAAATCACCGGCTTCGCAAAAATGAGTTTGCAGCCGAACAGCGGCGCGCAAGGCGAGTACGCCGGGCTCATGGTCATCATGGCCTACCACCGGTCACGCGGCGACGCGCATCGCAACATCGCCCTGATCCCCACCTCGGCGCACGGCACCAATCCTGCCACAGCGGCGATGTGCGGCATGAAAATCGTGCTGGTGAAATGCGACAAGCAAGGCAATATAGACGTGGACGACCTGCGCGAAAAAGCGCAGCAGCACAAACATGATCTGGCTTGCTTGATGGTGACTTACCCGAGCACCCACGGCGTTTACGAAGAGCGCATCAGCGAGATCACCGGAATTATTCATGACTGCGGCGGCCAGGTGTATATGGACGGCGCCAACATGAATGCGCAAGTGGGATTGACCAGCCCCGGCAACATCGGCGCGGATGTATGCCATTTGAATCTGCACAAAACCTTCGCCATCCCGCACGGCGGCGGCGGTCCCGGCATGGGACCCATCGGTGTGGCAAAACATTTGGCGCCCTTTTTGCCCGGCCATCCGCTGATTAAAACCGGCGGCGAGCAAGCGATCCATGCCGTGTCCGCAGCGCCTTACGGCAGCGCACTCATTTTATTGATCTCTTACGGCTACATTAAAATGCTCGGCGGGGACGGCATGACCGAGGCCACGCGCATGGCGATTCTGAATGCCAACTACATCAAGGAATCATTGAAAGATCATTACTCCACCTTGTATAGCGGCAAGCATGGGCGGTGTGCGCACGAAATGATTTTGGCCTGCGCTTCATTCAAACGCGACGCGGATATAGAAGTAGGCGATATTGCCAAACGTCTGATGGACTACGGTTATCACGCCCCCACCGTATCATTTCCGGTGGCCGATACCCTGATGGTCGAGCCGACCGAAAGCGAATCCAAGGAAGAGCTGGACAGGTTTTGCGCCGCGATGATTGCGATACGCAAGGAGATCGACGCAATCATCTCGGGCAAAGCGGATAGGGAGGACAACATGCTGAAGAATGCGCCGCATACCGCCAGAGCAGTCGTGGCCGATGATTGGCAGCACAGCTATAGCCGCGAACAGGCTGCGTTTCCGTTGAAGTGGGTGCGTGACAACAAATTCTGGCCCAGTGTCGCCCGTATAGATAATGTGCGCGGGGATAAAAATCTGATCTGTTCCTGCCCGCCCATCGAATCATATGCCGATCCCGATCTGTAACTCGCGGCAATGCCATAGCCCTGTTTTGGAGCCGCCCGTATGGACGTACGCTGCCGCGTTCAAATTGATCGGCAGATTCCTGAAACAGGAGGGTTAAAGTGGAAAACCCCAACAAGCACCCGCGCGGTTTGATTCACCTCTGGCGCGCAACCGGAATTGCGCTGCAAGGCTTGCGCGCCGCATGGCAGCACGAAGACGCGTTTCGCCAGGAAGTGCTGATCGCCGCGATCGCGATACCCGCCGCGCTGCTGCTTCCTGCCAGTTCCCTCGGCAAAGCCATGATGATCGCCAGCATCCTGCTGGTGCTGATCGTCGAACTGCTCAACTCCGCGCTCGAAGCGGCGGTGGATCACACCTCGCCGGAACAGCACCCGCTCGCCAAGCGCGCCAAAGACATCGCCAGCGCTGCGGTATTTTTAAGCATCGTGAATGCGCTGGTGGTGTGGGGATTGCTTATAGTGCACCCCATTTTATAACCAATTAATCTCCTGCGCAGTCTTGCTGCCTACCAGTGCGTCGTCCAGACTTGCCGGCGTCTCTGCTTCGGTCTGTGACAAAGGTATGCGCCCCGCCATGATTTCGGCATAGCGTTGCGGTAGCAGCGGCTTGAGATCAGGATCGGCGTAACCTTCTGGATAGAGTGGCTGATTGGTGGCGGGGTCGTACTTGTCGGTGGCGCCCAGTGTGTGCAAAAACTCATGTGCGATAACGACGTTGTTTTGCTTCGCCATGTTACCTGAAGCAAACACATTGACCCGCCCGATCAGTCCTTTCTGCAAGCCGGTGGAATGAGCAAGACGCTTGCTTTGCGCCGGATCGAAATACAGCAAAAACATTTTCACCTGCGGGCCTGGTCCGACCGTGTCGGTGTTGCGGTAGGCCCATCAACGCATCTTCAAACTCCATGCAATCACTTCCAGCACGCTGCCGTTGCGCGGCGGGACGGGCGGCTGAGTATCGATTACTCCGCCCAGACGGATCTCTATAGAAGCGTAATCTGAACGGCCGTAGCGCGCCGCCTCGTCGCGCATGAATGTCACTATGGGTTTGAACTCCTCCGCTGTCAGGCTGCGCAGATAATCCGCCGCAACTGCGCTGCCGTCACCGTTGATGGGATAAATATTGATCGGCAGCGTGTACTTCCATTCCACCGACTGGGTCTTAGTGCGCCAAGCACCTAACGCGACGAAGGTGAAGATGAACAGCAGAATGAAGATGCGGAAGGCTTTGAACACGGAAATTCTTATCCCGGAGGTGGTTGCGATCCGTGCGATCTGCCCCGTTGCAACAGCGCCTTAACTGTGTGAATCACAACCATTGCCAGCGCATAGATAGCCACGAATGGGTCGAGCAAATAATCCCAGAGGTTGTTGGACTCATACCAGCCGGCTGCCCAGGCGAGGGTGGCAAACGCAATGCACAGCGCGATCAGTGTAGACTTCCGGAACCACGCAGCCAGCGCGAGCAACAGCAGCGCAGCGACGAACTGTGTATTGCCGTAGCCCAGGCGATAGGTGTCATACGCGCCGACACCCAGCGCCATCGGATATAGCGCGAGGGCAGCCAGCGCGATCAAGATTAACAGCACAAGCC
>JAYVKW010000046.1:0-19342 GCA_043768015.1 Gallionella sp. | reverse complement strand
GATCGAGGCCGGGCTGAAATGTGTGCAGGGCAAGGCCATCGTCAACTCCATCTCGCTCAAGGAAGGCGAAGCAGCATTCATTAAGTCCGCCACACTGGTGCGCCGCTATGGTGCCGCCGCAGTGGTGATGGCATTTGACGAAACGGGACAAGCCGATACCTATAAGCGCAAGACAGAAATCTGCCAGCGTAGCTACGACATCCTGGTGAACCAGGTCGGCTTTCCGCCGGAAGATATCATTTTCGATCCGAACATATTCGCGATAGCGACCGGCATCGAAGAGCACAACAACTACGCAGTGGACTTCATCGAGGCCACAGCCTGGATCAGAAAAAATCTGCCCTACGCCAAAATCAGCGGCGGCGTATCCAACGTATCGTTTTCCTTCCGGGGCAACGAACCAGTACGTGAAGCGATTCACACCGTGTTCCTGTATCACGCCATCCAAGCCGGCATGAACATGGGCATCGTCAACGCCGGACAGCTCGGCGTTTATGAACAGATTTCGCGCGATCTGCGCGATGCGGTGGAAGACGTTGTGTTGAACCGCCGCCCCGACGCAGGTGAGCGCTTGGTGACACTGGCCGAAACCGTAAAAGGGGGCGGCAAGGTTCAGGTAGAAGACCTGGAGTGGCGTAAAGGCTCGGTACAGGAGCGGCTCACGCACGCGCTGGTGCGCGGCATCACCACCTATGTCGTGGAAGATACAGAGGAAGCGCGACTGCAGGCCAAATTTCCAGTCGAGGTGATCGAAGGACCATTGATGACCGGCATGAATGTGGTCGGCGACTTGTTCGGCGCGGGCAAGATGTTTCTGCCGCAGGTGGTGAAATCTGCACGCGTGATGAAGCAGGCGGTGGCGCATCTGGTGCCTTACATCGAAGCGGAAAAATTGCGTTCCGGCGACAACAAGCCCAAGGGTAAGATCGTGATGGCCACGGTCAAGGGCGACGTGCACGACATCGGCAAGAACATCGTCACCGTGGTGCTGCAATGCAATAATTTCGAAGTGGTGAACATGGGCGTGATGGTGCCGTGCCAGCAGATCCTCGACACCGCACGCGAACACAATGCCGACATCATCGGCCTGTCCGGCCTGATCACGCCGTCGCTGGAAGAGATGGCGCATGTGGCGAAGGAGATGGAGCGGCAGGGCTTCAGGATACCGCTGCTGATCGGCGGCGCAACCACTTCGCGCATGCACACGGCGGTCAAGATCGAACCGAACTATCCGAGCGGCCCCACGGTGTATGTCAATGACGCCTCGCGCGCGGTCGGCGTGTGCAGCAACTTGTTGAGCGACACCTTGCGCGACGAATACGTCGCGGGCATCAAGGCGAATTACGTGCAGGCGCGCGAACAGCACGAAGGCAAGAAAGGCAAGGCGGTGTATGTGCCGCTGGCGGAAGCGCGGGCGCGTGGCGTGAAGACGGATTGGCAGAATTACACGCCGCCCAAGCCATGGCTGCCGGGCGTGCACAAGTTCGAAGCCTATCCGCTAGCCAAGATCGCCGAATACATAGACTGGACGCCGTTCTTTCAGGCATGGGAACTGTCCGGGCGCTACCCGAAGATCCTGCAAGATAGCGTGGTGGGCGAAGAGGCGCGCAAGCTGTTCGCCGACGCGCAAGCGATGCTGAAAAAAATCATCAACGAAAAATGGCTCACCGCAAATGCGGTGTTCGGCCTGTTCCCGGCCAACACGGTGGCTGTTAATGGAGGGGCGGGCGACGACATCGAGATATACACAGATGAGTCGCGCAGTAAGGTGGCAATGACTTGGCACAACCTGCGCCAACAAAGCAAAAAACCGGCGGACATTCCGAACTACTGTCTCGCCGACTACATCGCACCGAAGGAAACTGGCCTGGTGGATTACATCGGTGCATTCGCCGTCACCACCGGCATCGGCATCGACGCGCGCGTGGCGGAATTCGAAAAGCAAAACGACGACTACAACGCGATCATGCTCAAGGCGCTGGCCGACCGCCTCGCCGAAGCCTTTGCCGAACTGCTGCACGCCCGCGTGCGCCGCGAATTCTGGGGCTATGCAACTGATGAAACTTTGGACAACGACGCGCTGATCGCCGAAAAATATCGCGGCATCCGCCCCGCACCCGGTTATCCCGCCTGCCCGGAACACAGCGAAAAAGGCCCGCTGTTTGAATTGTTGCAAGCACCGGAAAATGCAGGTATCACGATCACCGAAAGTTTTGCCATGTTACCCACCGCAGCCGTGAGCGGCTTCTACTTCTCGCATCCCCAATCGCAATATTTCGCCACCGGAAAGATAGATAAGGAGCAGGTCGCGGATTATGCAAAGCGCAAGGGATGGACGCTGGAAGAAGCCGAGCGCTGGCTGGCGCCGGTATTGAGTTATTGAGTGGAATCTTAGTCGAATGCATAATTCTAAGGATCGTCCCATTGTCGAAGCAACTCTTGAAAGTGGCGAGGTTGTCACTGACATCTTGATGCGTGGAGATATTCTTGCTGAGATACCACTGATCGGCACAGCCATAAAAATATGTAAGGCCGCAGATGCTATTCGTGATCGTGCGTTTGCCATCAAACTTTCACGGTTCGTTCAAAATTTTGAGGGTATTTCTGAAGAGCAGAAAAAGAAGCTAAAAGAAAAGATGAACGCTAGCGCGGAAGAGGCACAAAAGGTTGGCGAGACATTGTTGTTCGTCTTAGAGCGTGTGACCGACCTTGATAAGCCTTCCCTGTTGGCCCAGATTTTTTTAGCATACATTGATGGTATTGTATCGGGCGAAGAACTCCGTCGCCTTTGCCAGGCTGTAGATACAGCTTTTGCTGGCGATCTTCAGCAGCTTTTTGCCTCCGATAAAACTCTTGAAAAATCCGAAGAGCCTTGGATGTTATATCTTGTGGCTTCGGGGTTAACCCGTCTTATTGGAGGCGAAGATGTTTTTGATCCAGGAAGACTTTACTGTCAAGTAACCCCATTAGGACAGAAGCTAAAAAGCGCCTGTTGCCACTGAAAATAGCAGCAGATTTTTTTGTTTAACTATAGCCTTGAGGAATACTTTATGAATAAACGCCCCTTATTTTTTTCGCTGGCTTTGCTGTTAACTGCCGGCATTTTTTCAACCACCGCGTGCTCTGAACAGGCCGCACCAACCAAACCAATGGAGACTGGCAACATGACTGAACTGATCAAGACCGATGTAAAACTGGGAACAGGGGATGTCGCAACGGCGGGCAAAAACGTGTCGGTGCATTACACCGGCTGGTTGTACGATGCAGCGGCACCCGATTATCACGGCAAAAAATTCGACAGCTCTCGCGACCGTAATGAGCCGTTCGAATTCCCACTTGGTGGGGGCCGTGTCATCGCAGGCTGGGATCAGGGCGTGGCAGGCATGAAAGTGGGCGGGCAGCGCACGTTGATTATTCCCGCAAATCTTGGCTATGGTGCGCGCGGTGCGGGCGGGGCGATTCCGCCGAATGCGACGTTAGTGTTTGATGTGGAGTTGCTGGGCGTTCATTAACGAAAAACTACTGATGAAACGACTAGCCATCCCACTAGGCAACCAAAATACGATTGCCAAGTGGTTGGTTATGCGCTTGCCGGAACTGTGTTGCTCAAGAACTCAGAATGCTCATTTACTTCTGTGTAAACTCCGCTTCTTCGTCCTTTCGCGCCTTATTCCGGCTTCGCTCGCTACGTTTTTCGGCACTCCACATTCGATCTGTGAAGATATTTAGACGATGAACCTTATCTCGCACCCGCTGTTAGTTACGACATTGATGCTGGTCGTGTCTAACCTGTTCATGACTTTCGCGTGGTACGGACACCTGAAAAATCTCGCGGCTTCGCCTTGGTACATTGCCGCATTAATCAGCTGGGGCATTGCGCTGTTCGAGTATCTGTTTCAAGTCCCCGCCAACCGCATCGGCTACACCCAACTCAGCCTCGGGCAGCTGAAGATTTTGCAGGAGGTCATCACGTTGTCGGTGTTCGTGCCGTTTGCGGTGCTGTACATGAACCAGCCGTTGAAGTGGGATTATCTGTATGCGGCGCTGTGCCTGATGGGCGCGGTGTATTTTATTTTTAGGGCGTGAGCATGAGCCAAACAAAACACATACACATCCTCGGCATTTGCGGCACGTTCATGGGCGGGATCGCTGCCATCGCCAAGCAGGCCGGCTATCGCGTCACGGGCTGCGACGCCAATGTGTATCCGCCGATGAGCACGCAACTGGAAGCGCAGGGCATAGAGCTGATCGAAGGTTTTGGCGTGGAGCAGCTGAACCTCAAGCCGGATGTATTCGTCATCGGCAATGTGGTATCGCGCGGAAATCAGTTGATGGAGGAGATCCTCAACCGCAATCTGCCCTATGTCTCCGGTCCGCAATGGCTGGCCGATACTCTGTTGCGAGACAAGTGGGTACTGGCGGTTGCGGGTACGCACGGCAAAACCACCACCAGCGCGATGCTGGCGTGGATACTGGAATACGCCGGGCTCAATCCCAGTTTCCTGATCGGCGGCGTCCCGGAAAACTTCGGCATTTCCGCACGGCTAACCTCCCCTAGCCCCCCCTTATCAGTGGGGGAAATTTCTTCGTTCTTCGTCATCGAAGCGGACGAATACGACACTGCATTTTTCGACAAGCGTTCCAAGTTCGTGCACTACCATCCGCGCACCGCGATACTCAACAATCTCGAGTTCGACCATGCCGATATTTTTACCGACCTCGCCGCGATAGAAACGCAGTTCCACCATCTGGTTCGCACCGTGCCGGGCAACGGACTGATCGTCAGCAACGGCCATGAAACCTCACTTGATCGTGTACTGCAACACGGCTGCTGGACACCGGTGGAGCGCTTCGGCACGGACGATGGCTGGCAGATCGGCGACAACAATCTGGTGACGCTGAACGGCAAACCGCAAGGCACGCTGAATTGGGAACTGCTCGGTGAACACAATCGCCAAAACGCACTTGCCGCACTCGCCGCCGCGCGTCACGTCGGCGTACCCATTACACAGGGATTGGCGGCGTTAAGTGAATTCAAGAATGTTAAACGACGCATGGAAGTGCGCGGCATAGTAAATGGTATTACCGTTTATGACGACTTCGCGCATCATCCCACCGCTATCGCAACCACGGTCGAGGGTCTGCGCCAAAAAATTGGTAGTGCCCGGATACTGGCAGTTCTGGAACCGCGCTCTAACACGATGAAGTTGGGCGTGATGAAGGACGCGCTACCCGGTAGTCTGAAAGACGCTAACCTGGTGTTTTGCTACGCCGGAAACCTCGGCTGGGATGCGCGCGACGCGCTGGCGCCGTTGGGCAGCAAGGCGATCGTCGAGGAAGATCTTGGTGCATTGATTGCGAAGATCATCGCCGCCGCACGGCCCACTGATCACATCCTGGTGATGAGTAATGGCGGCTTCGGCGGGATACACGAGAAGCTGTTGAAGCGTCTGGCGTAGGTTGCTTTAAACCTCACGCAAGTCTGGTGCGTAATTCTTCATAGACATCCTCCCTTGATGCGACCGACAAGATAGTCAGTAGACGCTTCGCATCGTTGACGTGGTAGATAAGGCGAAACTGCGGAGTGGTGATTTTAATCTTGTAGCAGTCGGGTAATTCGCGTAGCGCATCTTTCACCACGCGCGGACGCTTGAGCCGTTCCTTGGCGAGCTTTTCCTTGAAGCGGCGCTTGATGCTGCCGTCCAATTTACCCCATTCCTTCTCGGCGCCAGGATGGATGGCCAGCTCGTAAACTACTTTAATCATGTTTCACCTTTACGCCAACTGATAACATAAGCGAATGTTGGCGCTCACTATCATCGTTGTCAAGTGCGAAAAAGGAAATAGGCTAAAGGGCTGTTGGCAGCCAACTATCGCTATTAGGCTAGTAAAAATAGTATCTTGCCTAATGAGTGGCCACTTCTAAGGAACAGTTGCGACTCGCAGCTTCAGAGTTCGTCTATTTTGATTTTGCGTGCCTTGCTCAGAGTGGCAAGCCTCTCTTTCGCACGATTCTCGGCAATGCGGTCGGCGATGGAATCCAGCATGGCTTCCATCATCTTGGGCGAGATGATGTAGCCCGCAGGTTTGTTGTGATTGAGGATGGCGACCGCCTGGTCTTCATCTGCCGCACGCTTGAGGATGCGTGTGGGCGACTCGCGCAACTCGGTAACGCCGATGGTGATTCCAGCATGAATAGTGTTCATTATTATGTCCTGAAAAATGTACGCTGCCAGTATGGGGGTTTACGCTGCGCGGGTCAACTGCAAGTAGGGGCGTAAGGCCTTTCGCCCCTACGGCTCCTGGTTATCCAAGCCCAGTTCCTGAACCTTGCGTGTCAAAGTGTTGCGCCCGATGCCGAGCAAAGTGGCGGCTTCGATGCGCCGTCCGCCGGTGTGATGCAAGGCTTGCAGAATCAGGGTGCGTTCGAATTGCGCGGTAAAGGTATCCATGATGCGCTCGTCGCCGCGCTGCAAGGCAAGTGCTGCTTGCTGCGCCAATGCCGCAGCCCAATCACCGCCACTTGACGCGCTCATGGCGGATCCGCCGCGCCACTCCGGCGGCAGGTCGGCGATCTCGACTATTTGCGAGGGCGTCATCACGGTCAGCCAGTGACAAAGGTTTTCCAATTGCCGCACGTTGCCGGGAAAATTCTGCGCGCTGAGATGCTGCAGCGTCGCATCACTGAATTGCTTCTGCTCAACCGTCAGTTCGCGCGCGCTTTTTTGCAGGAAGTATTTGGCCAGCAGCGGAATATCTTCGCGCCGTTCGCGCAATGGCGGCAGACGCAGCCGTATCACATTCAAACGATGGAACAGATCCTCGCGGAACAAGCCCTGCTTGACCCGTTCATCAAGATTCTGGTGTGTGGCGGTAATGATGCGCACGCTGGCCTTGATCGGCTGATGTCCGCCCACGCGATAAAAGTTTCCGTCCGACAACACGCGCAGCAAGCGGGTTTGCAAATCAGCGGGCATATCGCCGATTTCATCGAGGAACAGCGTGCCGCCTTCGGCCTGCTCGAAGCGGCCGCGGCGGGTCGCAGCCGCGCCGGTGAACGCGCCGCGTTCGTGGCCGAATAGTTCCGACTCGAGCAAATCCTTGGGAATTGCGGCGGTGTTGATGGCGATGAACGGCTTGTCGGCGCGCGGGCTGTGGCGGTGCAATGCTCTTGCGACCAACTCCTTGCCGGTACCCGATTCGCCATTGATCAGCACGGTGGCGTGCGATTGCGACAACCTGCCGATAGCGCGGAAAACCTCCTGCATCGCGGGAGCCTGGCCGAGGATGTCGGCTGCCATTTCAACCTGCTCGGCATCGCCCGACTTGCGCCGGCTTTGTTCCAGCGCGCGCCGGATCAGCTCCACCGCGTGGTTGATGTCGAACGGCTTGGGCAGATATTCAAACGCACCGCCCTGAAACGCCGAGACGGCACTTTCCAGATCGGAATAGGCGGTCATGATGATGACCGGAATGAGCGGATGGCGTTGATGCAGCGTCTGCAAAAAATCCAGCCCCGAACTGCCGGGCATACGGATGTCGCTGACCACCACCTGTGGCACGTCATTACTCAACGCGCGTAGCGCGTCGTCTGCCGAGGCAAAACTCTTGAACTCGATATCTTCGCGCGTCAGCGATTTCTCCAACACCCAGCGTATCGAACGGTCATCGTCAATAATCCAAACAGGTTTCATCATAGTCACCGAATAATCAGGGGATGGGAAGCAGTACAGTAAAACGGGTGCGCCCGGGTTCGCTGTCAAATTCAATCATGCCGTGGTGCTGGCTGACAAAATCCTGCGCCAGCGTCAGCCCCAGCCCATGACCATCGGCGCGCCCCGATACCAGCGGATAGAAAATTTTGTCTTGTAATTCCGCTGGGATACCGGGGCCGTTGTCGATAACCTGCACCGTTACCGCCAGGCGATGGCGGCGCTTGATCAGGGTCACCTGGCGCGCGATGCGGGTGCGCAAAACGATCAGCCCATTGCCTGCCATTGCCTGCGCCGCGTTGCGCACGATATTGAGCATCACTTGTATCAACTGCTCTTTATCGCCGACCAGCGCGGGCAGGCTGATGTCGTAGTCGCGTTGTATCGTTAAACCTTCCGGCATTTCCGCCAACACCACACTGCGCACACGCTCCAAAACTTCGTGGATGTTGAGCGCGCTGTAGTGCGAGGCGTTTTGCGGGGCAAGCAATTTTTCCATGAGCGAACGCAACCGGTCCGCCTCTTGCACGATGACTTGGGTGTATTCGCGCAAGGCCGGCTTTTCCAATTCCTGTTCGAGCAATTGCGCCGCACCGCGTATACCGCCGAGCGGGTTTTTGATCTCGTGCGCGAGATTGCGCAACAGCAGGCGATTGGCCTGTGTCTGATCCAGCATCTGTTCTTCGCGCGCCAATTTCAGCGGCCTGTCCATGGGGTGAAATTCGAGCAACAAATAACTTTTGGTAAATTGCAACGGGGTTGCCGCACAACGCAAATGCAACTTGCCGTGCGCATGGGTACCCAGCGTCAGATCGTGCTCGATATAACTGGCATTGTTGTGTACCGCTTGCTGCATCGCGCTGGCCAGTTGTTCGGTATGCGTGAACACCTGCTGCAGCGGAAGACCATGCAGATTTTTGTCGCTTACGTCGAACAGATGCTCTGCGGCCGGATTGATATAGGCGATACGCGACTCATCATCCAGCAGGATTACGGCAGTCGCCAGATACTCTAGGGTGAGATAGGGAAAGTCAGGCATACAGGTTACAGAGCAGAAAGCATGCCAGACGTAATAATAATTACTTTTGAAATATCGAATAATTCATGTGCGTCGTTCACGCGAGGCCGGGAACCCGGTCAATTCAAGTTAGGATCCGCCTTGCGCGGGGCCGACGAATTAATCGGCGCATCCTTTAATTTTGAAAGCTCGATCTTGAGTGCAGCAACATTCTGCTGGTGTAGCTCAACCTGGTCGTTTAGCGGCTTGATCTTCTCGTCATATTTTGCGACATTGCGATAAGTCCGGCCATCCTCTCCCTTGAAAACTTCCGGGTTCGATTCACCCTCCTTCAAGTTCTGCCTGGCCTCTTCAAGCAGCTTCTCCTCGGCATTCAATTCATCTTGCAAAATCTTGCGGCGGGTATCATCCCGTCCTCTTTGTGTTTCATTATCCACCTTCGGAAATTCTTCGGGAGCGCGCGCTTTGCCAGGCGGCATCATGGTCGGCAGGGGTTCCAGAATGAGTTTTTTTCCCCCCTTGATAGGCGTACTCGAATAGGTGACATGCCCATTTTCATCGACACCTTTATAGATTTCGGCTTGCGCCAACACCGGACAGACACACAACACGGCAAACAAGTATCCAAACTTCATGGTCGTTTTCCCAAAAAATAACGCGGCAAGTATAGGACAAGCGCCAGATACAAACAAACAATACACAGACAAACACTTCCCGTTCAAAACAAAACGGGGCGCGAGGCCCCGTTTTACTGTCCTGCTGTATGCCTTGAGCCCTAGATACTGTAATACATATCGAACTCGACCGGGTGCGTGGTCATGCGCAAACGAGTCACTTCATCCATTTTCAACGCGATGTAAGCATCAATGAAGTCGTTGGAAAACACGCCGCCGCGAGTCAGAAATTCGCGGTCTTTGTCCAGACATTCCAGTGCTTGATCCAGCGAGGAACATACCGTCGGGATTTTTGCGTCTTCTTCCGGCGTCAAGTCATACAAGTTTTTGTCCGCAGGATCGCCGGGGTGTATCTTGTTTTGAATGCCGTCCAAACCGGCCATCATCAAGGCTGTAAAGCACAGGTAAGGATTTGCAGTCGGATCCGGGAAACGCGTTTCGATACGCCGGGCTTTTTCATTGGGCACGTGCGGAATGCGGATCGAAGCAGAACGATTTTTCGCCGAGTAAGCCAGCTTGGTCGGTGCTTCATAGTGCGGAACCAAACGCTTGTAAGAGTTGGTACCGGGATTGGTAATCGCGTTCAGCGCCTTGGCGTGCTTGATGATGCCGCCGATGTAGTAAAGCGCCAGTTCGGACAGCCCCGCGTAACCATTGCCGGCAAACAAATTCTTGCCGCCCTTCCAAAGGGATTGATGCACGTGCATCCCGGAACCGTTGTCGCCCACAATAGGCTTGGGCATGAAGGTCGCCGTCTTGCCATACTGATGCGCGACGTTGTGCACCACATATTTCAAAACCTGTGTCTGGTCGGCGCGGCGCACCAGCGTGTTGAACTTGGTGCCGATTTCGCATTGTCCGGCGGTCGCCACTTCGTGGTGATGCACTTCGACTTCGATGCCGATTTCTTCCAAAGCCAAACACATCGCGGCGCGAATGTCGTTCAGGCTATCGACCGGCGGCACCGGGAAATAGCCGCCCTTAACAGGTGGCCGGTGGCCGGTATTGCCGCCATCAAACTTTTCTGCGGAAGACCAGGCCGCTTCTTCGGAATTAATCTTGACGGAACAGCCCGACATATCGACGTGCCAATTGACCGAATCAAAAATAAAAAATTCGGGCTCCGGACCGAAGTAGGCGGTGTCGCCGATACCGGTGGACTTCAGGTAAGCCTCGGCGCGCTTGGCGATGGAGCGCGGATCGCGGTCGTAGCCCTTACCATCAGTAGGTTCCACCACGTCACAGGTAATCACCAGGGTATTTTCATCCATGAACGGATCGAGAAAAGCGGTGGTAGGATCCGGCATCAACAACATGTCCGATGCTTGAATGCCTTTCCAACCCGCGATAGAGGAGCCGTCAAACGCATGGCCATCCTCGAACTTTTCCATACCCACGTATTTGGCGGGCACACCCACATGCTGCTCTTTGCCGCGGGTATCGGTAAAACGGAAATCCACGAACTTGACTTCGCGGTCTTTAATCATCTGCAACACATCATTTGCCGACATCGACATAACTTTCTCCCCAAACATCAAATTAAACAGCGAACCAAAACCCCAAGTTTTCTAAATGCAGAAAGCATGCCAACCCTGTTGGCATAGCAGGCTGTCATTGTGCCATAAGCCTGTTACGCAGCACACCAAAAATTTGCACCTAAAATGGGCGCGGCATGATCGCCCACGCACTAATTCTGTGCGTGGCTGTGGTGGACATGTATCACACGAAATAACTCGTCATCGCGTACCAGTTCATCACAGCGTGCCTGTAAGGTATCAGCCCGCTCAGCAGACTGCTGGTTAACCAGGTATATCTCGGCATCAACCTTACCGTCCAGATAGTGAAACACCACGCGATTATCCGCCAAGCCCGACTCCCCCAGCCGCTCGGCCAGGTGCGCCAGCAGGCCGGGACGACTGGGCAAATGCGCGTTCGGCTTGGCTTGCATATCGTCTTCCGGATCAATGTGTACCATCACATCCAGCACATGATGGTGCTTGAGCACGGCATGGCGTGCCGATTCGGCGATGTAGTGTCCTTCCGACACACTGATTTTCGGATCGACGATAATGTGCGCATCCACCAGCGCGTTGTCCGCCATCTTGCGCGTACGCAGTTCGTGCAAGCTGCGCACACCGTGCGTATTGAGCAGGGTCTGCCGGATCGCCTCGACCTCCTCCGCATCCAGCCCGGTATCGATCAGCTCCGCCAGCGCCGCCAGTGCCAGCTTGCCGCCCATGTGCGCGATCATCACGCCCACCACCGCTGCGGCAACTAGATCGAGGAAGGTATAGCCGAGCAGATTGCCGGCCACGCCGACGATCACCACCAATGAAGATGCGGCATCCGAACGCGCATGCCACGCATTGGCCACCAGCATCTGCGAACGCACCCGCTTGGCCACCGCCAGCATGTAGCGGAACAGCCCCTCCTTGGCTACCAAAGCGAACAGCGCAATCGCAAGCGCATAGGGATTGACCGCCATCAATGTATGCGGTTGTTGCAAGCGCATGGTTGCCGTCACCAGCAAGCCTGCGCCCAGCACCGCCAGAAACGCGCCCAGAATAAGCGTCGCGGCAGTTTCCATGCGCGCATGTCCGTAGGGATGTTCGGCATCGGCGTGGCGGTTGCCGTGCCGGTTGGCATACAGCACCAGCACATCGGAAAAAAGATCCGACAGCGAATGCAGGCCGTCCGCCATCAATGCCTGTGAGTGTGCAAAAAAACCACCCACCACCTGGAACAATGTCAACACCAAATTGATGACGATGCTGACCCAAGTGCTTTTTTGCGCGGCGGCAAAACGCTCCGGATGCACCGGTTCAAAAGCGCCGATATTGGCTTGTGATTGATGCGGATGGGTGTGATTTTTCATGTCGGTTGCGCTAGTATGCGTCTGTGCCGCGCAGCATAACATTTACAACCATATCGTTAAACCTTCGTTTTAGTAGGGACACGGCGCGGCCCTACATTCAAAAGAAAGAAGCATCATGGGGAAAATTACCGCCATTCTGCAAGCCGCGCAACAACGCGCCAAAGAACTGAATCTGCCCTATGAAGGGGCATTGTATCCAGACGAGGCTTATGAAATCCAGCAGTCCGCACCTGGAGCCAAGCTGGTGGATGTGCGCAGCCGCGCAGAATTGGATTGGGTCGGATGTTTACCAGGTGCCACAACTATTGAATGGGCAAGCTACCCGGGCATGAAGCCCAACCCTCATTTCATTGCGCAACTGGAACAACAAGTCGACAAGGAAGCCCTGGTGATATTCTTTTGCCGCAGCGGGGCGCGTTCGCACCACGCCGCTATAGCCGCCACAAATGCCGGCTATAGCGACTGCTACAATATGTTGGAAGGTTTCGAAGGCGGGATGGACACCGGCAAACACCGCAATTCTACCGGCGGTTGGCGGGCGGCAGGATTGCCTTGGGAACAGAACTAGTCCCGGTAATCGCCCCTGCGGTAATCCACGATCAGCGGCGCATGATCCGAAAAACGTTGCGCTTTGTAGATGCTTGCTGCCTTGGCCTGCGCGGCGATGCCAGGCGTGGCAATCTGGTAGTCAATGCGCCAACCGACATCTTTAGCCCAGGCCTGACCACGATTCGACCACCAGGTATAAGCTTCCAGTTCGGGATGTATCCGGCGAAACACATCGGCAAAGCCGGCATCATCGAATAACTCCGTCAGCCAGGCGCGCTCTTCGGGCAGGAATCCGGAATTCTTTTTATTTCCGCGCCAGTTTTTCAGATCGATTTCCTTGTGGGCGATATTCCAGTCACCGCATATCACCACCTCGCGTCCGCTGGCACGCAACGCTCGCAAATGCGGCATGAAAGCCGCCATGAATTTGAATTTCACCGCCTGACGCTCCTCGCCGCTGGAACCTGAAGGCAGATACAGCGAAACCACGCTGAGGTTGGCAAAATCCGCGCATAGATAACGTCCCTCGGCATCGAACTCAGCGATACCCAAGCCTGCCGTGACTTGCTGCGGCTGTTCGCGACAGTAGATGCCCACGCCGCTATAACCCTTCTTTTCCGCGTAATGAAAATAGCCGTGATAACCGTATGGCGCGAGCATTTGCCCGGTCATGTCCGCCGCTTGCGCCTTGAGTTCCTGCAAACAGACAATGTCGGCATCCTGCTGGGCAAACCATTCATAAAAGCCTTTGCCGGCGGCCGAACGAATGCCATTCAGATTGATAGTGATGATGCGCATGAAAATTCTCGGGAGTAATCGGGCATGCCATTATAATGGCGGCCATCATCTCAACCTATAGCCATCGTCATGTCCAATTTCAGGCAAGATTTCATCCGCTTTGCCGTGCAGCAAAACGTGTTGTGCTTCGGCGAGTTTCAAACCAAGGCGGGGCGTTTGTCGCCGTACTTTTTCAACGCCGGTTTGTTCAACGACGGAGTGTCCTTAAGAAACCTGTCGCAGTTTTATGCCCAAGCGATCCTGACTTCTGAAGTGCCCTTCGACATGCTGTTCGGCCCGGCCTACAAAGGCATACCGCTGGTTGCCGGGACCGCAATTGCACTGGCGGAGCAGGGCAGTAACGTGCCCTATTGCTACAATCGCAAAGAGGCCAAGGACCACGGCGAAGGCGGCACGACGGTAGGCGCGAAGTTGCAGGGCCGGGTGTTGATCATCGACGACGTGATCTCTGCCGGCACGTCGGTGCGCGAATCCATAGCACTGATTCGCGCAGCCGGTGCGCAGCCGTGCGGCGTAGTGATCGCACTGGACCGCATGGAACTGGGGCAAACAGAATGGGGCCAAAGCGAACTTTCCGCCGCGCAGGAAGTACAACGCAACTATGATATTCCGGTAATATCTATCGCCACGCTGGATGATTTGCTCGGCTATTTGCAGGCTGAGGGCGGAAGGGTACAAAATCTTGCCGCCGTTCAATCTTATCGTAATCGTTATGGAGTAAAAAATGATTGATAAAACTACTGATGTGACTGGTTATAGGCTCAAATTGCTCCTTGCACTTATCGCCGGCGTCACCCTAAGCTTCCCTGTTGCGGCAAAGTTGTACAAATGGGTGGATGACAATGGCACGACCCACTACGGCGAGACCGTTCCTCCGGAATACGCCAACAAAGATCGCCTGGAGTTGAACAAGGAAGGCCTCGTGATTAAAAGTAAAGAGGTGCTCACCCCCGAGAGACGTCATACCAAGGAACAAGGGGATGAGAAAAAACGCAACGAAGAAAGCGCAGCACTTGAACAACAACGCCATGACAAGACCCTGATCAACACTTATAGCAACGTGAAAGAAATCGACTTGGCGCGCATCCGCAGCCTGCAACAAATCGACGCGCGCATTAATGTCATCGGCTCTGCCCTCAAGACAGCCAACAGCAACTTGATGGGATTGCAAAACGAAGCCGACGGCTACGCCAAAAGGAATAAGGAAATCCCTGACTCATTGAAAGATGATTTACAGCAAGCCCAAACCCGGCTTGACAAATTGAATAAGGATATGGAAAAGCCCCAGGCGGAAAAGGCAGTAGTGGAAGCGCGATATGATGCAGATAAAGCGCGTTATATAGAGTTGACCGGGAAAAAATAACCTGCACGCAGCGAGATTCTCCCGGCTTGCGGATCTACCGCAGTCGTTCTGCGTTTACAGCAGCGCCCTACAGCGTTTCAAACTTGCGGGTGGTTGCGTCATAACCCAGCAACTCACCGCGCTCGATATCAAAATACCAACCATGCAAAGCGAGCCTGCCTTGTTCGACGCGCTCGCGTATCCAGGGAAAAGTCATCAGGTTATTCAGGGAAACCAGTATTGCCTGCTGTTCGCAGGCACGGTGGCGCACCTCGCTGCTGGCCCCTGCAAATTCTCGCTCAATTTGTTCACGTGCGGCATCGGCTATTCTCATCCATTCGGCAATGAAGGAATCATCCTTCGCCACGCCGCCTTCCAGCAGGGCGTGAATACCGCCGCACTGCGCATGTCCGAGCACGATGATGTGCTGCACCCCCAAATTGCGCACGCCAAATTCAAGCGCTGCGCTGGTGCCGTGATAATGACCCTGGTTTTCTGCGGGGGGAACCAAATTAGCGACATTGCGGATGACAAACAGGTCACCCGGGGCGCAATCGAGTATCAGCGCCGGATCGACGCGCGCATCACAACAGCCCACCACCAGCGTGGAAGGAGTTTGACCAAACTGCACCAAATCGTGAAACTGCGCGTCGTCATCCGCGAATGAGCGTTCGCGGAAGCGTCGAAATCCCGCTATGAGCTGTTTCGGCGAACTCATTTTCCCGTCAGCCGGGCCAGTGCCTCGCGGTACTTGTCAGCGGTTTTGTTCAATATGTCTTGAGGGATGCGTGGCGCGGGCGCGCGCTTGTTCCATCCCGAAGATTCCAGCCAGTCACGCACGAACTGCTTGTCAAAACTGGGCGGGTTGCTGCCGACACGATATTGATCGGCGGGCCAAAACCGCGAAGAGTCCGGCGTGAGCGCCTCGTCGATCAGATACAACTTGCCCGCCTCATCCACGCCGAATTCAAACTTGGTGTCGGCAATGATGATGCCCTTGGTCGCCGCATAGGCGGACGCCTCGTCATAAAGGCGCAAAGTCGCATGATGCACCTGTATGGCATACACTTCACCGAGCAACTCGACTGCTCGATCAAGCGAAATATTTTCGTCATGGTCTCCCATTGCCGCCTTGGTGGAGGGCGTGAACAAAGGCAGAGGCAATTTCTCCGCTTCGCGCAAGCCTTTGGGCAATAATATCCCGCACACCGCGCTGGTGTTTTGATAATCCTTCCAGCCCGAGCCCACCAAGTACCCGCGCACGATAGCCTCTATCGGCAACGGCCTGAGTTTTTTTACCACGAAGGCGCGCCCCCGCACTTGTTCGCGCTCTGCGTCGGTCTTGACTACTGATTCCGGCGCGATGCCGGTGAGGTGATTGGGAATAATGTGGGCAAGCTTATTGAACCAGAAATTGGATACCGTGGTGAGCACCTCGCCTTTGCCCGGAATCGGGTCGGGCAATATCACATCGAATGCGGACAAGCGATCCGTCTGCACGATGAGCAGCTTGTCGTCACCCACCGCATAAATGTCGCGCACCTTGCCGCGATGCAGAAACGGCAAGCTTTTGATGTCCGATTGCATCAGCACTGCGCTCATTTGGGTGCCCGACCATAAGTTTGTTGGGTTGCTACCCGGAGCGCGGCAGCAATTGCCTGTTGCGCGGTCTCGGCGGTTTGCGGAGGATATAAAACATTTACCTTATTGCCGTTCGCATCGAGCACCACCAGTGTCACCCGTGCCGCGCCGTTGGCGGCCATGAATGCGCGCCCCTCCGGCGTGTTGGAATCGGTCAACAGAAACTCGACCTGCCCGGCATATTGATCGCGCAGGCCATTCATCACCTCCTCCAGATTAAAACTTTGCACCTCAAATTTGTCGCGCACCAGCACGACAGCCGCCTTGCCCTTGCCGATACGCGACAAGTCGTCGCTAAAGCCGCGCGGCAAATTCATCACCACGATTGCCACCAAGAACGACAACAATAAGCCGATCACAAGCCACTTGATTTTTCGTGCGCCACCCGGAGCTTCGATACGCTGTTCAACTTCGCTCATAATTTTTTTCCCCTATAATAATTACAAAGTCGGCAAGGTAGTGGCCTTTACCGCATCCGCCTGCTTCTTGCGGAATGCCAGCAAGCGTTGCGCAAGGTCTGCGTCATTCATTGCCAGCATCGCCACCGCGAATAATCCGGCGTTGGCGGCGCCCGCCTCGCCGATGGCAAAGGTCGCCACCGGTATGCCCTTGGGCATTTGCACGGTGGACAACAACGAGTCCATGCCCTGCAAGTATTTCGAAGGCATCGGCACGCCCAGTACCGGCAAAGTTGTCTTGCCGGCGATTACTCCGGCTAGATGCGCCGCCCCGCCGGCTCCAGCAATGAAACATTGCACGCCTTGCGAGCTGACTTCTTTGATGTAGTCGAATAACAGATCGGGCGAGCGATGCGCGGAAATGACTCGCGCATCGTAGGCTATGCCAAAATCCTGCAACTGCCGCGCAGCCTGCTGCATGACTTCCCAATCATTGGCGCTGCCCATCACAATTGCCACCAGCGGTTTGTTCTTGAAGGTTTCCAAAGCTTATACCTCTTTATGATAACGGACGATACGCTCGACTTCATTCCTTGAGCCGAGGATCACCGGCACGCGCTGATGCAGACCGGAAGGCTTAATGTCCATGATGCGCTCATATCCGGTGGAAGACAGGCCGCCCGCCTGTTCGACGATGAAGGACATCGGATTGGCTTCGTAGAGCAAACGCAGCTTGCCGGCCTTGCCCGGATCCTTGGTGTCCTTGGGATACATGAACACGCCGCCGCGCACCAGGATACGATGCACTTCAGCCACCATGGATGCCACCCAGCGCATGTTGAAATTGATGCCGCGCGGCCCGGTCTTGCCCGCGACGCATTCATCGACATAACGCTGCACCGGCTTTTCCCAGTGGCGCTCGTTCGACGCGTTGATGGCGAATTCCAGCGTGTCCGCAGGAATCGTCATGTTCGCATGGGTCAGCATGAATTCGCCGATGTCGCCATCCAGGGTAAAGCCATTCACGCCGTGGCCGGTAGTAATCACCAGCATGGTCGCCGGGCCATACAGCGCGTAACCGGCGCAAACCTGCGTGGTGCCGGGTTGCAGAAAATCGGCAGCAACCGGGTTCTCTACACCCTTGGGTGCGCGCAGGATCGAGAAGATCGTCCCGACGGAAATGTTCACGTCGATATTGGAAGAGCCGTCCAGCGGATCAAACACCAACAGATATTTGCCCTTGGGGTACCGGGCCGGAATGGGATAAACGTCGTCCATTTCTTCCGAAGCCATCGCCGCGAGATGACCGCCCCATTCGGTAGATTTGATAAACACCTCGTTGGTGATGATGTCCAGCTTCTTCTGCGTCTCGCCTTGCACGTTCTCGCTGCCCGCACTGCCCAGCACACCGATCAGCGCGCCCTTGTTGACATCATGCGCGATCTGCTTGCAGGCCATGATGACATCGCTGACCAAGCCGGTGAAATCGCCGCTGGCCTTTCCCGGGATGGCACGCTGTTCTTCGATGATGAATTGGACCAGACTCTTGCTCATGCTTTTTATTTCCTCGTATTAAAAATTTATCAGCGCGAGATTTTACCGCTTTTCCGTCTTGCTCTCCATGGCTATTTAAGTTCATTCCAATTTCAAAGGATGGGTCGATGGGTTATTTGCAGGGAGCTGTGCCGTTTATCCGGATTAGCCTTCCTTTTGTCCGGTGGGGGTGGAAACAATAGATTCAGTGTCCTACCATTCGCTCAATTGTATCGGAGGAACCAAATATGAAATTCGCGAAAGGCTTCACATTGATCGAACTAATGATCGTGGTAGCGATCATCGGGATTATTTCTGCGATTGCTATTCCGCAATACAAGCAGTATGTCATTAGAGGCAACCGGGCTGCCGCTCAAGCCTTTATGATGGACGTGGCCAACCGCGAGAAACAGTATTTGCTGGACGCGCGCTCATATACGCCCAACTGGGCGACAACCGATCCTGCGCCCAATCTGGCAATGACAGCCCCGGCAACCGTTTCAAATAATTACACCATTGCGGTTTGCATCGACGTCGCGTGTAGCCCTGTATTAAGCGCCCCTTCTTTTAAAATCACGGCCACTCCGATAGTGGGCAAACCTCAAGTTAACGATGGCGCACTGACCTTGGATGGTGTGGGCACCAAGACCCCGAGTGCTAATTGGTAACACCCTGCAAATGAACTCCTCGCCCTCTTCTGTTTCCGGTTTTACCCTCAGTGAGTTGCTGGTAGTTATTACCATTGTGGGCGTACTGGCAATGATTGCCCTGCCCAGCTTTACATCACTGACCCAAAGCCAGC
>JAYVKW010000045.1:0-2532 GCA_043768015.1 Gallionella sp. | reverse complement strand
CGGGATACGTTCAAGTCCAGACGCTTCCGAGCGGCCCGACTGCACCTGGCGTGCAAATCATCGGTCGGCGGTCTTTAGAGGAGGCGGGGGCTTGAGAGGCGCCAGGCTGGCCAACAAGGCCATGCAGGGGACGGTCACAAGCGGCGCTTCGCTTGCTTGCTACCGCCCCTGATGGCCGACGTTGAAAGCTGTGCTCCGGCCCCTGTCGTCGCGCAATTCACCAAGGAGATATATCATGAGCAACGGAAATACTTACAAAGGCAGCTGCTTTTGTGGCGCGGTTCAGTTCACCGTGAGCGGTGAGCCGGCCGCAATGGGCTACTGCCACTGCGAGTCCTGTCGGCACTGGTCGGCCAGCCCGGTCAATGCCTTCACCCTATGGAAACCCGAGGCCGTGCAGGTCACACAGGGAGCGGACAACATCGGCACCTACAACAAGACGCAGAAGAGCTATCGCAAATGGTGCAAAACATGTGGAGGCCATATCTTCACGGAACATCCAGGCTGGGGACTCACGGACGTGTATGCGGCGATCATCCCGGAGTTTCCGTACCACGCTGGCATTCATGTGCACTATCAAGAGACGGTACTACGCATCAAGGACGGGTTGCCGAAGATAAAGGATGTCCCGAAGGAAATGGGTGGCTCGGGCATCAGCGTGGCGGAATAATCCTGCGGACGCTTCAAGCTTCATTGCCCAACAAGACGCTCCAGTCGACCGACTTGCCTCCGCTTCGCTACGGCAAGTCGGCGGCTGAGCTTGATCTTGGGCGACACCGATCAAGTAGCCCTTAACTTTTCGCCGTTTACAAGGAGAGTGAAAATGCACATAACGAACAAACAGTCTGGGACGAATATTCATGAAGTTGCGGATGGGATTTACCGCATCAATACGTCGGTTGTTATAGAAGGTGGGCCTGGCGGGTTCTCATTCAATCAGTTCCTCATTGTCGATGATGCGCCATTACTCTTCCATACCGGGCCGCGCAAGATGTTCCCGCTGGTACGGGAGGCGGTCGCGAGCGTGTTGCCCGTGGAACGGCTGCGCTACATTGGCTTGTCGCACGTTGAGGCAGATGAGTGCGGTTCGCTCAACGAATGGCTCGCGGTGGCGCCACAGTCCTCGCCGCTGTGCGGCCAGGTGGCAGCGCTGGTGTCAATTGATGATATGGCCGACCGCCCGGCGCGCGCACTCACGGACGGGGAAACGCTCACGCTTGGAAAACATGTCGTGCGCTGGTTCGACACGCCGCATCTGCCTCACGCGTGGGAATGCGGTTTTCTGATGGAAGAACAAACGCGGACATTGCTATGCGGCGATCTCTTCACGCAGGGCGGCGCTGAACATGCGGCCATCACTGAGTCGGATATCTTGGAGCCGAGCGAGGCGTTCCGGCACGCGATGGATTATTACTCACACACGCAGAACGCGCGTGCGATGCTTGAAAGACTGGCCTCCGCCGAGCCGACAACGCTTGCGTGCATGCATGGCAGCACATGGAAGGGCGACGGGGCGAAGCTTTTGCGCGCGCTTGCCGATGTGCTGTCACCATAATCTCACGCCAGCATTACGTTCGAGGGACGCGCCTAAATTGGCGCGCCCCTCAACTTTACGTTGGGCGTCTATTACTTGAAACGGATGCGGCGATAGACAGATCACCAAACAAAAGCATCCCATTGACACATAGGAGAAACGAGCATGCGAATAGCCAAAGAGGACGTGGACGTTAAGATGGATATCCCAGGTGCCGTGATCCGTCAGCGAACGGATTTCGGCGATGCGACCGGATTAGGCAAAATCAGCTGCGAGTACTTCAGTCTCTCGGCGGGTGTCGATACCACCCCGTTGTTCCAGGGACTGGAAGGCGACTTATGCCAATGCCCCCACTGGGGCTACGTCTTGCGTGGCCAACTCACCACGACCGACGTGGGCGGCGCGCAGGAGACGGTCAACGCAAATGATCTGTTTTACTGGCCACCCGGGCACAACGTAAAGGTCGATGCAGACGCGGAGATCGTCATGTTCAGCCCTCAGCGCGAGCACAGCCATGTCATCAACCACATGATCGAGAAGGTGAAAAGTTAAGTCCGGTGCCGGGAGTTTTGGGGGCGGCGCTCTCCGATGCCGCGCGCGAAATCGGCGTGTGGGTAGCGTGATTGCAGTCGCAGGGCGCCACGCGCATTGCGCTGCTCGGCCATTCGCGCGGCGGTGCGCAAACGGCGCAATATGCGGCCGAGCACGATAGCCCGGCGGTGAAAGCGGTGGTGCTGCTGGCGCCGGACATCGCCCAAAATACCAATGCGGCCACCTATCAAGCGCGCATGCACAAACCTATCGCGCCATTATTGGCGAAGGCGCGCAAACTGGTGAAGCAGGGAAAAGGCAACACGGTGCTCGCGCACACGATGATATTGAGCTGCCCGAATACGGCTGCAACCGCTGCATCATTTTTGTCGTATTACGGGCAGAACGTGCAGCACGACACGCCCTCGTTGTTACCCAAAATCACCGAGCCGACCCTGGTGTTATGG
>JAYVKW010000044.1:0-3713 GCA_043768015.1 Gallionella sp. | reverse complement strand
CCATATACATGACAAGGAGAACTATTATGAAACTGGCAATTAAACTGATCGGGTCTTTGATTTTCCCCGCAATCATCCTGCTGGGCGCTGCAACTGCCGCATCGGCCAATCCCTTCCCGCAGGGCAATGCACAGACTGGACAAAAGATATTCGATGAGCACAAATGCAACAGCTGCCACGATTCGATGATGGGCGGGGATGGAAATAAAATCTTCACCCGCTTTGATCGCAAGAGAAACAGCCCCGATGGGCTGATTACTCAAATCGGCATGTGCAGCGGCAATGTCAACGCACACTTCACTAAACAGGAAACGCAGGACCTCGCCGCATACCTCAATATTTTTTACAAATTCAAGTGAGTCAGGCCGTGAGCAAAACTCATGATTTAACCGGCAAGCAATGTAAACCTTGCGCAAGCGGCACCCCGCCTCTTTCGAACGCGGAGGCTGACAGCTTGATGCGGCAACTCGAAGGCTGGCAGCGCTACGATCACCTGATCAACAAGACTTTCCGCTTCAAGAATTATTACCAGACCATCGCGTTCGTCAATGCCGTCGCGTGGCTGTCGCACCACGAGGATCATCACCCCGAACTCACCGTCGCCTATAACAGTTGCCGGGTGGAGTACACCACCCACGCCGTCCACGGCCTGTCGGAAAACGATTTCATCTGCGCCGCAAAAGTGGACGCACTATTCAAGATTTGATGCTCACGCCCAATTTTAATTCGAAGGTGAGACAAGGCGGCAACGAGTGAGCGTCGATGGCAGTACAAATAGCACGACCAGAGGCGAACGCGGCAGCCTACACAGTATCGTCGATGAAGTGGAATTGGGGCAGATCGTTGCGGCATTCGGTCGCCAGTATTTGGTACGGCTGAATGACGGCAGCGAAATAGCCTGTCTGACGCGCGGGAAAAAAAGCGAAGTGGCGTGCGGCGACAAGGTCGAAATTAAACGCACCGCTGACGCTTCAACCGAAAACGGCAGCGGCGCACAAGGCGTGATCGAACGCATCGCGCCGCGCCGCTCGCTGCTGCATCGCTCCGATGCCTTCCGCGAAAAATTCATCGCCGCAAACGTCACGCAAATTATCATAGTGGTCGCCGCGGAGCCGTCGTTCAGCGACGAGTTGTTGGCGCGCTGCCTGGTCGCGGCTTACGACCAAAAACTCGAGGTATTGATCGTACTGAATAAATGCGATCTGTCCATCGCCGCAGCCGCCGCGCGCAAACGCCTCATCCCCTATACCGCCATCGGCTATCGCGTGCTGGAACTCAGCGCGAAGCAGGATGTATCCGCGTTGCGGTCATTTCTGACTGGCCACACCAGCGTGCTGGTAGGGCAATCCGGCATGGGTAAGTCGACCTTGATCAATGCGCTGCTGCCCGACGCGCAAGCCGCCACCCGCGAGATTTCAACTGCGCTGGATTCCGGCAAACACACCACCACCCACGCGCGGCTTTACCGGATAGATGACAGCAGCGGCTTGATCGATTGCCCCGGCGTGCAAGCCTTCGGCCTGCACCATCTGAGCTTCGGCGGGATAGAACAAGGATTCGTGGAATTCGCCCAATACCTCGGCCAGTGCCGCTTTCGCGACTGCCGCCACGCGCATGAGCCGGGCTGCGCATTACACAATGCGGTTGCAGAAGGAAAGATCAATGCGCGCAGGTTGGAGTTGTTCCAGCAAATAGCCGGAAAATAGCTAGCCGTTCACTAAAAATGTTGGGAAATTTTTAACAACAATTCATTTGTGTTAAAAAAGGGCATTGTGAAGACTGTGATGACTGACCACTTTAGGACAACGTATTAAGGGGGTATGACGTTCCGCTGTGTGCCAAACATGGACGGTCAAGAAAGTCGCTACGAACGACCGCTCCTCGGCCTAAGCAGACATCGGTATCGGACCTAATTTAGCTGGCAACGATCGTCTGCTTGTCAGAAATCCGAATATGTACTTTCGCATAACACCAGACGTTCACTTTTTTGTTTGTAAAGCTCTTGAATGGACAAGTGCGGTTCTGCGATCAATTTGTTGAGCTTTGGGATAGCTACGATCAGTCCGCATAAATCGAGGTTTCAAGCAAAACAAGCGTTGCGAGGCCAAGTGCTACCAAGGATTCAACTGCCATGTACTTATCCGTGTCCAATACGGTTTGTTTACCCTTTGGGAGTATCGGCGGCGTCATGTTGGTCGCTTGCATTCGCGTCATACCGCAGGATCGCCATAACTTCTTCGCTACGTAACCGTTCAGGCATGGATTGGATTTTATCGAATGCCAGGTGTGGCAGTCGGTCCTGAATTAGATTAAATAGAGCGCGGGCTTGCGCTACGTCTCGCGGCTTTTTGACCGGATCGCGATCCTCTTTTTGGCTCAGGTAGATTTTGTACAATACAAAAGCGCGCGGGTCAATCGTCAGCATTTCGGACATGCTTCCATTCACGCCAACGACCACTTGCTTAAATCTTGGCGCACTTAAAAGCCAGTCCATGTTTACAATTTTCGTCGCCCAAAAGTCATCCTCGTTCTTGATGAGCTGCTGCGGTTCCTTGTCGTCATGCAGGGATTTGGGCCGACGCTTGATCAGGTCGATCATGTAGCCATCGGAATTGACGGCGCGATATTCTTCGCCCGGCTGTAATTGGAACGATGAATCGGCCTTCCTTACGATGCCCAGCAGTCCATGCTTGCTGAAATGCTCATCCCCGTCTGATATCAAGGTGATGCGCTTTCTTGAATCCCATAGCAAATCGACATCCGTGGTGGCAGTGATATCACCATCCAGTCGGACGCCCGCATGAGTCTCGTAGGCATAAAGCGCGTTCGTGCCGATAACCAGGAAGTGATCCTGCAAACCCGCTTTCCTGATTTCTTCCAGCAACTCAATGACCATATTGGGCGTGCGTCCAACGCGCAGTGCCGCGTTTACGCGCTTGTGACGCGCAACAGTTTCACGCAATCCTTTCAAGTGGGATTCCGCGCTGGCTTTCCCTTTTTTGAATTCCTCAAGAATGAGTTCGCTTTCAGCTGACCTGGCACCCAGACTTTTTGTTTGGAGTGCATTGTATTTGCGGCACAGGTAGTCACTGTCACCAGTCTTCTTCCAGTACATGCTGCCACGATAATTTTCTGCGCGACGCTCCGCGACAAGCATCGCTTTCCAAGCTTGCTCAGCATCGATGTATTGCTTGGCCGCCGCAGTGCTGATGTCTGTGTACATGATGATTGTAGCTAATATTTATATATATGGTATCTTAGCTACAATAATATAAAAGTCAATTAGTTATACAATATTGTAGCTATTGTTATAAAAACTAGAAAAATGGCTACAACTTACAATAAATCAAATAAGTAAAAGATTAACTGTGTGTTTTGCTGTTTGCGAGAGCCACACCGGTCAGAAATGATTCCTGCAGTTCAAAGACCGTATTTCGGCCTTAGCAGACATCAGTATCGGGCCTGGTTTAGCTGGCCATGAACGTCTGCTTGTCAGAAATTCGAACAGATACTTTTGACACATTTCAGCCCTTCAAATTGCATCGAAGCGGAAGTTCCTGTGCTAGCGTACCGTCCATATCTATGGCGCGAGTGATGGGGTTCAGTGAATGACCTATCTTCAACTTGTCACCCTTCGGGATACGACATGATGTATACAAATCCATAGTCTGGACCAAATCCAGTGCATTGGAACTTCATAAAAACTGGATTCA
>JAYVKW010000043.1:0-9603 GCA_043768015.1 Gallionella sp. | reverse complement strand
GCTGGGAAAGTCATTGGTTATGTCCGGCGATGGCCCAGTTCTCGTTGGGCAGTTCGTCGAAAGCGATGTAGGTATACGACCTGGGCTTGAGCGCGATGCGTTCCAGCGTGTCGGTGATTTCGGCAGCGATCTGTTTTTTCTGTTCGCGGCTCAAGGTTCCCGCGATGCGGATATTGACGTAAGGCATGTAATGTTCCAGGTAAAATAATTTCGCTATCGCATAAAGTATATAGACATTTTCGCCCATTGCCATTATAAGCCGGGCGCTATTTCATTTTCTTTTGTGAGGCATTCTTGATCGTTAATACTGCGTTGTCAGCAAGAGCCTTGCGCCGTAAAGCGCGACTCGATTCCCTGTTCGAGATTGAATTTCCCGCCGATTTGCCGGTGGTGCAAAAGCGCGCCGACCTGGCACGCATCATTGCGGATAACCAGGTGGTGATCGTGTGCGGCGAAACCGGCTCGGGCAAGACCACGCAGTTGCCGAAAATCTGTCTGGCGCTGGGGCGCGGTGTGTCGGGCGTCATCGGCCACACCCAGCCGCGCCGCGTGGCGGCGCGCACCGTGGCGACACGCATCGCGTTTGAATTGAAAACCGAACTGGGCGGCGCGGTCGGCTACAAGGTGCGCTTCAACGACAAGGTGTCGCCCGACACCAGCATTAAGCTGATGACAGATGGCATTCTGCTGGCGGAGATACACAGCGATCCGCTGCTGAAAAATTACGACACAATCATCCTCGACGAGGCGCACGAGCGCAGCCTGAACATCGATTTCCTGCTCGGTTACCTCAAGCAATTATTGCCGCGCCGCCCCGATCTCAAACTCATCATTACTTCCGCCACGCTGGATGCCGACCGTTTTGCCAAACATTTCGGTGCGCTGGTGGTCGAGGTGTCCGGGCGCAGTTACCCGGTCGAGACGCGCTATCGCCCATTGCAGGTGAGCGAGGAAGGTGAGGCGCAGGATGTTCCGCAGGCGGTGAGTTCTGCGCTGGATGAACTGGCGGCAGGCGGCTTGCGCGGCGATGTGCTGGTGTTCCTGCCCGGCGAGCGCGAGATACGCGACACTGCGGAAGTGCTACGCAAACATCATCCGAAAGGTATTGAGCTGCTGCCGCTGTTCGCGCGGCTGTCGGCGGCGGAGCAGGACAGGGTGTTCAAAACAGGGGGACAACGTCGTGTCGTTCTGGCGACCAATGTCGCGGAAACCTCGCTGACCGTACCCAACATCGGCTATGTGATCGACTGCGGCCTGGCGCGGGTGAATCGCTACAGCATCCGCCAAAAAGTCGAGCAGTTGCACATCGAGAAGATCTCGCGCGCGGCCGCCAACCAGCGTGCCGGACGTTGCGGGCGGGTGATGAGCGGCGTGTGCGTCCGTTTATACGACGAAGCGGATTTTTTGCAGCGCGTGGAATTTACCGATCCGGAAATCTTCCGCGTGTCGCTGGCCACCGTCATCCTGCGCATGAGCGCGCTGGAATTAGGCGACATAGCCGAATTTCCGTTCATCGAGCCGCCCACTCCGCGCATGATCGCGGACGGCTATCAGTTGCTCGCCGAACTGGGTGCCATAAGCGAAAAAGATGCGGCTCCCGCGCAGAGGGAGGAGACGATTGCTCTTCCTCCCTCCGGAGGGAGAGAGCGGAGCGAAGGGGCTTTGGAAGGCGGGAGGAAACTCACCAAGCTGGGGCACGAGCTGGCCAAACTGCCGCTCGACCCGAAAATTGCGCGCCTGTTGCTGGCGGGAAGACAGTATCACTGCCTGACGGAAATTCTGATCATCGCCAGCGCGCTGTCGGTGCAAGACCCGCGCGAACGTCCGCTGGATCGGCAAGAAGTGGCGGATGCGGCGCATAAACGCTTCGCCGATGAGCGCTCCGATTTCCTCGCTTACCTGAAAGTGTGGGCGTGGTTCGAACAGGCGCTGGCGGAAAAAAAATCCAATCGCTTGTTGGCGGAAGAATGCCGCAAGAATTTCCTGTCGCCGTTGCGCTTGCGCGAGTGGCGGGAATTGCACCAGCAATTGCATGGACAAATCGCCGAGATGGGTATGCGCGAAAACGATCAACCCGCCACCTACGAACAAATCCACAAAGCCCTGCTGTGCGGGCTGCTCGGCAACATCGGCATGAAGGGCGTGGAAGGCAATGAATATCTGGGCGCGCGCGGCATCAAGTTCTTTATCGCGCCCAATTCGGTGCTGGCGAAAAAAGGCACCAAGTGGGTGATGGCGGGCGAGCTGATCGAGACGCACCGTTTGTACGCGCGCTGCGTGGCGCGTATCGATCCGGAGTGGCTGGAGGAAACCGGCGCGCATCTGATCAAGCGGCATTATTACGATCCGCATTGGGAGAAGAAGGCCGCGCAAGTCGTGGCCTACGAGCGCAGCACGCTGCATGGCTTGTTGCTCAACGCCAAGAAGCGCGTGCACTACGGGCCGATGAATGTGGCGGAATCGCGTGAGGTGTTTATCCGGCAAGCACTGGTGGGCGGCGAGTTCGAGACGCGCGCGCCGTTCTTCGCGCACAACCAGAAGCTGATCGCCGACATCGAAGCGCTGGAACACAAGGCGCGACGCCCCGATGTGCTGGTGGACGATGAATTGATCTTCGCTTTTTACGATCAGCGCGTACCAGCACATATACACAACGGTGCGACTTTTGAAGCCTGGCGCAAAGAAGTCGAGCGCGGCGATGCGCAATTGTTGCATCTGAAAAAAGACGACCTGATGCGCCACGAAGCGGCGGGCATCACCACCGACCAGTTCCCGCCGCAGTTGAAGATAGCCAACGTCAACTTTGCGTTGAGCTACAACTTTTCGCCGGGCAAGAACGATGACGGCATCACGCTCACCGTGCCGCTGGCGCTCATCAATCAAGTGGTGGCGGCGCGCTGCGAATGGCTGATTCCGGGGATATTGGCGGAAAAAGTGGTGCAACTCATCAAGACCCTGCCGCAGAAGTTGCGCCGTAATCTGGTGCCGGTGCCGGAATTCGCCGCGACATTTTGCCGTGAAGTGCCCGCCTCAAACACTGCATTATTGCAAGCATTGGCGCGCTACATCCGCGAACAAAAACAGATCGATGTGCCGCTGGAGGCGTTCCGTCTCGAACAGTTGCCGCCGCACTTGCTGATGAATTTCCGCGTGGTGGACGAGCATGGCCGGCAACTCGGCATGTCGCGCAACTTTGCCCAGCTGCACGGCGAGCTTGGGCCGCACGCTACGTCCGCGATTGTTGCTGCGACTGAAGAAAAAGGCGAATCCGTTTCAGAGCAGCGCTTCACTTCGTGGAGCTTCGGCTACTTTACCGAGACATGCGAGGTGAAACGCGCCGGACAGAACGTCACGCTGTTCAATGCGCTGGTGGACGAGGGCGACGCGGTGGTGCTGCGCGCTTTCGATACCCGCGATGCCGCGCAAGCCGCGCATCGCGGCGGCTTGCGCCGCCTGTTCATGCTGCTGTTGAAAGAGCAAGTGAAATATCTGGAAAAGAACCTGCCCGATGCGCAGCGGCTGGGCATGTTGTTCATGGCGCCCAATTCTCCATTTGGGGGCACGCAACAGGAATTGCAACAACAGATACTGGCGATGACTTTTGAGCGTTGTTGCCTGAACGATCCCTTGCCGGCGAATGAAGCGGAATTCACCGCGCGCGGCAAGGAAGCGAAGAACCGTTTATTGCTGATCGCGCAGGAACTCGCGCGGCTGGTGGCCAATGTGCTCACAGAATATCAAGCCGTGCAAAAGAATCTTCCGCAGCTCAAGGCGCGGCCACGAGACGGTGCGGCGGAGCCGAAGGGAGTGGCCGCGTCGCGCCTTCTCCCGCAAACGGCTGGCTTAGCCAGTAACGTGTCGAAGGCGCACACCCAGGCGAATCAGGATGTGCGCGCCCAGCTCGAATGGCTGCTGCACAAAGGCTTCATCGCCGAAACGCCGTATGAACGCCTGCAACATGTGCCGCGTTATCTCAAGGCGATCAACCTGCGCATCGAAAAACTGCGCAGCAACCCGGCACGCGATGCGCAGTGCATGGCGCAGATGCAGCCACTCACCCAGGCATGGCAAAAGCTGCGCCAGGCGCAACATGGCAACCGCGATCCGCGTGTGGATGAATTCGCCTGGTTGATGCAGGAGCTGCGCGTATCCTTATTCGCACAGGAACTGAAAACGCCGGTGATCGTGTCGGTGAAACGGCTGGAGAAAATGCTGGCGGGGAATTAGAAGTTATTGATCATTACAAAATTCATTACACCGTTCGCCCCGAGGTATCGAAGGGTGGGTTTGCACGCAGCATTGGGCTTCGATACCTCAGCCCGAACGGAATGATTAACGCGTACGCGATGGCATCACTCTAGCGTTTCCCTTCCAGCAGCCGTTCAAACTGTCGCGCAATGACTGGCGCGCTGAACTGTTGCGTCACCCAGGCACGCCCCCGCTCTTTCATTCGTGCCCGTATCTGCTCATTACCAGCCCATGCAAGGATCGCGTCGCGCCAGGCGGGGATATCGCCAGGGGGGAGTAATTGGCCGGTGATGCCGGGTTCGAGTGTTTCCGGAATCCCACCATGGTGGCTACCCAACACGGGGACGCCGCAGGCTTGCGCTTCGATGGAGACGCGACCAAAAGTTTCGGATTTTACTGAGGGTATGGCAAGCATGTCCATCGCGGCATAGTAAGGCCGCACATCGGCAGCCCATTTATGGATGATATGACGAGTTGCGAAGCCGCCGTTGCGGATATGCGCCATGAGTTCTGCTGAGGCGGGGCCTTCGCCCACCCACAATACTTTGAGGTTGGGCAAGCTGGCCATGGCTTGGTTAACGGCATCGGCCAGGATAAAAATTCCTTTATCGCGATGCAAGGCGCCGACAAAGCCGAGCACGATGTCAGCTTCCTTCAAGCCCAGGGTCTCGCGGGTGGCGTGGCGCAACAGCGGGTCAGGGCGAAAATAGCCCAGATCGAGAGGGTTATGAAGAATTTGAATATGCGACGACGGGATGCCATAAGCGATGAAGCAATTGCGCATGTAGTCGGAGATAACGATGAAACGGCTGGCCAGACGCGGGATGAAATATCGGGTGGCTGGACGCATGGGGAAATCCATGTGCTTGAACAGAGCCAGCTTCACTCGCAGGGCGTGTGAAATGAGCGCCAGCGGCCAGTATTCCTTGCTGAAGCTGCTGATGATCCAGTCGGGGTGAAAGTCACGGCTGGCTTTAAAGACGGCACGGATGCCACGCGGATCGAAGGCATTTCGGAAAGTGCCATCATAGAGTTGCACCCCACGTCCCACCAGGCCTGTGTATATGGGGGAGCCCGGATAGACTACGGCGGCCACAGCGTGCCCAGCTTCAAGCATGGCGAGCGCAAGGGTAACAAAGTGGCTTTCAGTACCGCCACCTCCCCGGTTAGTTCCAACGAAAAGCAATCTCATCTGCGCTTGTCTTCGTAAGAGGTGAACAATTTTATCAGGAACAGGTGGAGGAAATGCCTCCCTCCCACCAGCACGCGCTGCAATTGTATGAGGTTATCGCCTGGGTGCGCGCGGCCACGTTGAATAGTAGTGGCGGCGCTGAATCCCGCTTGCCGGACTGCGGCTACAACTCGCGCATCGTGGTCACCATAGGGGTAACAAAATTGCGTGACGGGTGCGCCAATAAGTGTTTCCAGGTCGCTTTTGCTGCCTGCTACCTCAGCAAGTAATTCGGCATCGGTGCAACTGGTCAGGCGGGGGTGGGTGCGAGAATGCGCGCCCACCTCCATACCGGCAGCATGCCATTCCTTCACCTGCCCGTCACTCATCAGTAGCTTGCGCACATTAAGGGCGGCTGCGTCCCAGTCATTATGTTGTCCGGTGCGGCCGCTCACCACATAACAAGTGGCGCTGAAGTTGTTGGCGCGCAACACCGGCAACGCATGCTCCAGGGCGTCCAGGTAGCCGTCATCTAGGGTAATGACCGCCACCCGCCCCGATTTTTCGCCGCGCAAGTAAGGCATGGCGGCGGACATGGAAAGACCTTGATAACCCAGTGCGCGCAACAGACGCATCTGCCGCGCGAAGGCACCGGGGCGCACGTAGAGGCTGCGTAGCTTCGCGCCCTGCGGAGGGTGTCCGATGTTGTGATACATGAGGATGGGAATAGGGTGCACAGCTTTTGTCTCCGAGTCAGGTCTAAGATTAACATACCAGCTGAGTAGTTACGCAAGACAAGACATGACCCCATACGCTGTGACCACCAATGTGGTGATGGCTTGCAGGTTGTGCAAAAACCGCCTGGCGATGATCTTCGAACGTTGTTGTCTGAGCGATCCCTTGCCGGTGAACGGAGCGGAATTCACCACACGCGGCAAGGAAGCGAAGAACCGCCTGCTGCTGATCGCGCAGGAACTGTTAACGCCGGTGTTTGTGTCGGTGAGCTCCCTTAGGTGTCAGGCCGCCTGCCTGCCTACGGTATAATCCGCGCAATTCTGTCTGGCAAGGAAAATAGAAAATAATGGACGAGCAATTGCGTGTAGCCGCGCTGCAATACCACCGCCAGGCCCCTGCAGGCAAGATCACCGTTACCCCGAGCAAGCCGATGATCACCCCGCGCGATCTCGCGCTGGCTTATTCGCCGGGCGTAGCAGCGGCCTGCGAGGCCATCGTGGCGAATCCGGCAGAGGCGCGCAATCTGACCGCGCGCGGCAATCTGGTGGCGGTGATCACCAATGGCACGGCGGTGCTGGGTCTCGGCGCGATCGGCCCATTGGCCGCGAAGCCGGTGATGGAAGGCAAGGCGGTGTTGTTCAAGAAATTCGCCGGCATCGATGTGTTCGATCTGGAAATCGCCGAGCGCGATCCCGACAAATTGGTGGACATCATCGCCGCGCTGGAGCCGACGTTTGGTGGCATCAATCTGGAGGACATCAAGGCGCCGGAATGTTTCTACATCGAGCACAAATTACGTGAACGCATGAAGATCCCGGTTTTCCACGACGATCAGCACGGCACGGCGATCATCGTCGGCGCGGCTTTGTTGAATGGCCTCAAGGTGGTCGGCAAGGACATTGCAAAAATAAAGCTGGTGGTTTCCGGTGCGGGTGCAGCGGCGCTGGCGTGTTTGGACATGCTGGTGAGTCTCGGTGTGCGCATGGAGAACATCATCGTCACCGACATCAAGGGCGTGGTGTATCAAGGACGTGCCGAGGAAATGGACGACAACAAGGCGCGCTATGCGGTGAAAACCGCCGCGCGTACCTTGGCCGAAGTGATAGGCGGCACCGATGTATTTCTCGGTTTGTCGGCAGGCGGGGTATTGAAGCCCGAGATGGTCAAGCAGATGGCGGACAGACCGCTGATCTTCGCGCTGGCCAATCCCAATCCGGAAATTCTGCCGGAGTACGCCAAAGCGGTGCGTCCTGACGCGATTCTGGCGACCGGGCGTTCCGATTATCCGAATCAGGTGAATAACGCGCTGTGCTTCCCTTACATCTTCCGCGGCGCGCTGGATGTGGGCGCTTCCACCATCAACGAGGCGATGAAGCGCGCGGCGGTGCATGCGATCGCCGCGCTGGCCCAAGCCGAGCAATCTCACGCGGTGGCGGCGGTGTATGGCGCAGAAGGTTTGAGTTTTGGCGCGGATCATCTGATCCCCAAGCCGTTCGATCCGCGCCTGATCACGCGCATCGCACCCGCCGTGGCGCAGGCCGCGATGGACAGCGGCGTGGCGGAGCGGCCGATTGCCGATATGGCAGCGTATCGCGAGCAACTGGACAGCTTTGTGTATCAATCGCACATGCTGATGAAGCCAGTATTCGACGCCGCCAAACAGGCTCCAAAACGTTTGGTATATGCGGAGGGCGAAGATCAGCGCGTGTTGCACGCGGTGCAGACGGTAGTGGATGAAGGTATCGCATTCCCGATCCTGGTGGGCCGTCCGGCGGTGATCGAGCAGCGCATTGCCAGGCTGGGCTTGCGCATCCGTGCGGGTGAACATTTCGAGTTGGTGAACCCGGAGAGCGATTCGCGCTACCGCGAATACTGGAGCGAATATCATCGCCTGATGCAGCGCCACGGCATTACGCCGGATTCGGCCAAACGTGAAATGCGCCGCCGTAATACCTTGATCGCGGCGATGCTGTTGCATAAAGGTGCGGCGGATGCGATGCTGTGCGGGACGGTTTCGCAGCCGCTCAGGCATCTGCGTTATATCGACGAAGTGATCGGGCACGGGCCGGGCGTGAACGTGTACGCGGCGATGAATATTCTGATGTTGCCCAGGCACACGCTGTTCATCTGCGACACCCATGTCAATCTCGATCCTGATGCGGAGCAAGTGGCCGAAATGACCCTGCTGGCCGCCGCAGAGGTGCGCCGTTTCGGCCTGGCACCGAAAGTCGCGCTGTTGTCGCATTCGAACTTTGGCAGCTATGACGATGCGTCAGCGCGCAAGATGAGCCGGGCGCGCGAGTTGCTCGAACAGCGTGCGCCGGAACTGGAAGTGGAAGGCGAAATGCACGGCGATGCCGCGCTGTCAGAAAGTTTGCGCACCGCGACTTTCCCCGGCACACGTTTGAAGGGCGAAGCGAATCTGCTTATCATGCCGAATCTGGACGCGGCCAATATCGCCTATAACCTGTTGAAAATGACAGCGGGCGACGGCATTACCATAGGCTCGATTTTGCTGGGCGCCAACAAGTCGGTGCATCTATTGACCACCACTGCCACGGTGCGGCGCATCGTGAATATGAGCGCGCTGGCGGTGGCCGGCGTGAAGACACACTAGGGAGAAAACGATGACTATGAACAAACAGGAAGCCGCCATGTTGCGCGAAGAAATCGAGATGTTGATGCAAGAGCGCACCAGGTTGCTCAAGGTGGTGGGTGCGGCGGCGGTATTGGTCGCAAACACCGACCCGGAGTCGGTGCAGGCTGAAGCGATGGATGCTGCGGAGATGTTGTCGGAAACCCTGAATGCCCTGCCGGAAGAAACGTTGAAAGACGCGCTGGAATCGGTGCGGGCAAAAGCCGGGTAGCGCGCGAATGGAGAAGCGTGTAGCACTGATACTCACTGGTGGCGGCGCGCGTGCCGCTTATCAGGTGGGCGTGCTCAAGGCGATTGCGGAATTTTTGCCGCGCCGCGCACACAATCCATTCCCGATCATCTGCGGCACTTCCGCAGGCGCGCTCAATGCCGCCACGCTCGCGGTGAATGCGGAAAATTTCAGCATGGGCGTGCAGTATCTGGTCAATACCTGGAAAAATTTTCACGCCAATCAGATCTATCGCACCGATGTGCTCGGCGTGTTCAATAACTCCATGCTATGGCTTGCCGGGCTGATCTTCAGTGCAATCGGGATCAACAAGCTCCACCAGGTTTCGCTGCTCGATAATTCGCCGCTGGTCGAGTTATTGGAAAAGATGCTGCCCTGCGAAAAAATTCAGGAGAGTATCGATGCGGGGTTGCTGCATGCGCTGAGCATCACCGCATCCGGCTACGGTTCCGGGCAATCGGTGACTTTTTATCAGGGCGTAAAGCAGCTGGGTCCGTGGCGGCGCACCGGGCGGGTGGGGATCCCGGCGCAAATCGAGATTAAACATCTGCTGGCTTCCGCCGC
>JAYVKW010000042.1:0-7816 GCA_043768015.1 Gallionella sp. | reverse complement strand
CGTGTAGACCGTGGCGTTGCCGACCGCACGAAGGGTTGCCTTGCGCGGTGTCCGGTCGACAAAGGCGCGGGTTCCGGCGCATTCGCCCGCTTTCATGGTGTGAACCAATTTTTCCGTGCCCCCGGTGGCGGTGCTAATAACGGCGAGCTTGCCGGAGACGAGAATGAACAGGGTCTGCTCGGCACCACCCTCGCTGACGAGCAGTTCGCCATCCTTCAACTGACTCACCCCCAGTATCGCCGCCAGGGTCTTGGCTTCATCCTCATGCAGCTCTGATCCTACCGATGAGTTACGAACAAGCTGATAGTCTGCGGAATTGCTCATTTAAAAGTACCCCTTCGTCTGTTTGTTGTTGAATAAAAATATTACCACATCATCATCCGGCGAATTCAAGGTGCGTTTCGCTATTTCAGGAAGCGCACAATCTCGTCCATTGCCTGCTGCTGGTGCCCGACCAGCAGATGACCACCGTTCGGATAGCCGACGAAGCGCGCACCGGGAATCTGTTCGGCCGTGTAACGGGCGGCATCGTAGGTTCCGTACAAGTCGTCTGGCGCGCTGAGGCTGAGCACCGGGGCGGTGATGCGCTCAAGCGGATAACGTTCGAGCGTCGACATTATTCTGGCTTCATTGAGCAAGCCGGCCCGGCGCGGGCTTATCGGCAGGATATGATCTTTCACCGTTGCGATCCGCGCCTGCTCTTCGCGGCTCGCGCTCGAAACCAGTGCCGGATCGGTCGCGAGCAGTATCCGCGTCATGCTGTCAGGCGCAAGCTTAAGCGCGGCCCAGAACAGGAAGTCCCAACGCAGCGCGGTATCAAGAAGAAATGTCGTGCCAGCCGGTGCAGTCCTTGCATTCGAGCCTGCGTTGCGCGATGGCGCATAGGTGGCTGGCACCAGCAGCACCAGCGCCGTGGTGCGTTGCGGATAGCGTAGCGCAAATTGCAGCGATGAGGGTGCGCCAGCCGAAATGCCGAAGATCGCCGCACGCTGGATGTGCAAGGCATCGAGCAGGCAGGCATGCGCATCGGCCTGCGCGGCTGGTGTAGCGTCAGCCGGCATCGGGGTGCGCAGATAACCGAAACGCGACACGGCGATCACACGGAAGCCGTGCCCCACCAATGGAGCGGCAATATCCATGCCCTGGTCAAAGCCGCCGCCGGCGCCATGCACCACCAGCACCGGCACACCGGCGCCGGCCTCCGCATATTCGATTGGACCACAGGCGGTTTGCGCGATCAGGCTGCCGCTTGCGACCCGCACGCGGGCCTGACTGATGTCACGCTGATAAAGGAACGTTACCGCGCCGAGTGCGACAAAAATGGCACCCAGAACCATCAGTAAGACCATGCGTGACCTTGTCATTTGCCTACTCCTGCGGAATATTCCGGAACATCATACATTTGTGTTCCAAGCCAGATACAGGTAAATCAAACGCTCCCTGCCCTGCCCATCACATTCGCTTTGTGAACCGGCCTAGATCTGCCGTCTTACCTTAATGGCGATCGTGCCGACGCCGAGAAAAGCGATGCCCATCAGCACGAGCGTGACAGGCCAACCCAAAGAATTCGCAAAATGCTTTGCGGTGTAAAAGCCGATGAAGCCGAGCATGGCAAGCACCGTGGTGAACAACAGCGCCCGGCTTTGCAGTACCACGCAGACATAGAGCATAGCCGCGGTTACCGCAAGGTAGCCGAGTTCAAATGAGGTGTTATGCACGAGGTCGAACAAGCCACTGTAGGCCATGATAGCCCCGATGAAATAGCCGAGACCCGCCAGGCCCGCATACCGCTTCGCCTGCTGCAGACCATAGGCCGCGGACACCAGGCTCAGGCCGATAAGCAGGCTCGCCCAGTTGGTGTCGGTGGCCATCGCAATACGGTCGAACAGGCCGCTGTTCATCCAGCAGAGCCCGAGAAACAATGCCGGTGCGGCGAGCACACGGTAAGGCGTGTCTTCAAGCGCGGTGGCCACCAGAAACAACGAGGCGCCCAGCACGATGGCAATGTAAGCCGTCGGCACGTCGAGCAGATCAAGGCCCACTTGCATAAATCCGTACACAAAAAACAGCGCCGCGAATGCCAGCACCGTGAGGCGGTATTTGCCGAACAGCGCCCCCTGCTGCAAGGCCATCACGCCGAACACGGAGAGCACGGCGACGCGCAAGTTGTTGCCGTGCGGAAACACCTCGTGGATCAGCACGAACCAGCCGCCGGTCATCATGAACACCGAGGCGAGCGCAAGCGGCAGGATGAGTTTCGGAAATTTATTTTCATACAGTGCGGAAAGCAGCACGACGAGCAAAATGTAACCTACCCCCAGCGTCATGAAAACCCGCATCGCACTGCCCATGCTCTGCCAGAACGTGCCGATATACGCGCTGATGCCCGCGAGAATAAAGATCGCGCCAAGATAGATAAACAGCGTCTTGGCAATGTCGCCCCTGCTGCGCCGGGCATGCACAGGCCGCTCAGCGGCAGGCGCATGCAAAGCGGCCTCGACTTCGGCGGGTGTGATGTCGTAATTGCGCATGAGCTGCGCGATGCTTTCCAGCGCGCTGCTTTTATCCGTTACCCCAGACGCGCCAAGGGCGCCGGCCAGCAGCGGCCAGCCCCACCAGCCGCCGCCGATCAGCACGAAGATGACGATGAGAAGCAGCAGCATCATGGTGCCACCACCCAGCCGATGAAGCGGGTGTAGTTGCTGTAATTCATATTGCCGGCATTCGGCAAGCGGATGCTGCGCCCATTTTTCGTCAGCACCGCTTCATTGCGGTAGCGCGAGGAAAACATCATCCCGGTGAAAATATCACCCGCATAACCGTTCGCTCCCGCGCTGAATTCATAGCCATCCGGTGCAATGCTGGACGAATCAATCGTCACCCCCGCCAAGTCGGGAACCTCGATAGTCGTGAGCTTTGCCGCCTCCCTGGGCATCGCGTTATTTTGCCCGGTTGTCGCTGTTTTTTGTCCGGGCGGCGTGAGGCCGGGTGGCAGCATCAGCGCGATCTCCTTCACCGCCCCGGTTTTGGGGCTGTAGCGCCACAGACGCGGCTTCTGGTAGCCCAGTGTACTGCCCTGGTAGACAACCTGAATGTTCTGGTTCACCACCGAGATCTGCACGCCATTCTGGTTATTGTAGTAATCCGTCACGTACACCACATCGTATCGCGGCGGGTCTACCAGCAGCGCGGGTATCCCTGAAATCAGCAGAAATGCCACAACAAGCAGCAGGGGCAAACCCAGGCCAAAAGCGATGGTGGGATTTTCGCGGAAGAAGGATTTCATGCAGTGCCTCTCGTTTAAAGATGACGACTTGTTTCGGTTGAGCCAGCGAAGCGGAGTTTGAACAGGAGGCCGCCGATTATCTCTGGCCGTTGTGCCGCGGTCAATGCAAATACACTGCAACCCAACCCGGCGACCGGGCCGAAATCAAGCTGAATATGAAGATATTATCACGCTGAAAAACGATGGCAGGCTGACCCTTTAATTCATTTAATTGTCTGTCGGCGATTGCCTGATCTTGTTCATATCGATGGCGGCATTCTCGAACTATTTGAGCCTGGCTCCTTTAATTTCCCTGCCGATCCTCCTTCCCTTGGGCTATGCTGGGGCTTATATATCCGGAACATACTGATGACTAACCCGCAATTGTTCATGCTCGTAGGCGCACTGTTGCTGGTGATGGGGCTCACCGCTTCCATCCTCAAGCGCTCGCCGATCACCTCCGCCATCATCTATCTGGCCGTGGGCGTGCTGGTCGGGCCTACCGCGCTCGACCTGTTTCATTTCAATCCACTCAAACAGTCAGCACTGCTGGAAAGCCTGACTGAAGTTGCAGTATTGATTTCCCTGTTTTCTGCCGGCGTCAAAATGCCAGTACCGTTCAACTTTGCCCGCTGGCGCGCACCGATTTTGCTGGCGACCGTATCCATGAGCATCACAGTCGCGATGGTCACTGTCTTTGCCTATTATGTGCTGGGCATGCCATTGGGTGCAGGCGTGCTGCTGGGTGCAATCGTCGCACCGACCGACCCGGTGCTGGCAACCGATGTACAAATCCGCCATCCCGGAGACCACGACCAGTTGCGCTTCACCATCACCTGCGAAGCGGGCATGAACGACGGCAGCGCTTTTCCGTTTGTGATGCTGGGGATGGGCTTGCTGGGCCTGCATGATCTCGGAAATTTTGGAATCAACTGGATATTGGTTGATGTGCTATGGGCCACACTGGCCGGCATTGCTATCGGTGTCGCCGCCGGCGTAGCGCTGGCGCGTATAGGGTGGAAGATGCGCAGCAAGCCACACCGGCACGAACTGATGGACGACTTCCTTGGCCTCGGGCTGATTGGTGTCGTGTATGGTTTGGCGGTGATGGTGAACGCATGGGGTTTTCTGGCGGTATTCTTTGCCGCCGTCGCACTACGCCAGACCGAGCTCAAGATGGCCAAAGCGGCAAGAGAAGCCTTCGACGGAAGCAATACCCAGAAAGTCGCGCGCGCAAAAGGACATCCCACTCCTGAACCGGAGCCAGCGGAAACAGTCAGCGAAGGATCGCTGGTTTTCAAGGAACATCTGGAAAGACTTTCGGAAGTTGTGCTGGTGCTGCTGATCGGCGGCACACTTTATCAAAACTCGTGGACCTGGGAAGCCGTGGGATTAGCCCTGTTCCTGTTCGTGGTGGCGCGCCCGGCCAGCGTCATCGTCGGCCTGCTGGGCACGCAAACCACCTGGCGCATACGCGGCATGACAGGCTGGTTCGGCGTGCGCGGAATCGGCTCGCTCTATTACCTGATGTACGCCATAGAGAATGGCTTGCCAGAGGCGCTGTCGCTGCAAATGATACAAATGACACTCATCGTCGTCACGCTCTCCATCCTCCTCCACGGCACCAGCGTCAAGCCGTTAATGGGTCTTTTCTGGCGGCGCGGGAAGTAGTGATATTACGCTGCGGCCCCATTCCCCTTGCCTGTTCGCTGACAGCAACAAATACAGCATGGTGTCAGGTTTTGTCTTTTTCCATCACCGCAAGAAAGGGAAAAGACAAGACCTGACACCTTTTTTTTGTAAAAAAACCAATGCGAAGCCCTGGTTTTGTTTTCGCACGACTCCTTGCGAAAACTATTTCGATGCACACTCGCTTTGATTATCTTACTTGTCCTTCTGCTTCAACACTGAATGGACGAACTTGCCGAACGCCCGGTCCTTTTTCTTTTTATCCAGGTATGACATCTCGTTGAATGCGGATTCCGCCTTGAGCTTCAGGTAACCTTGGTAGTGCTCCGGGTTCAGCTCGCCGTTTTCGATCGCCATGCGGATCGCACAACCCGGCTCGTTGCTGTGGCTGCAATCGGCAAAACGGCATGCTGATGCAAGCGCCGTGATGTCGGCAAAACTGTCGTCTATCCCTGCACCGGCACTCAGGATACCCAGCTCGCGCATCCCCGGCATATCGATCAACAGCCCGCCATTATCAAGCGTGACAAGGTGACGGCGCGTGGTGGTGTGTCTGCCCTCGCCCGTGCCGCTGACCGCCCCTGTCTCCAGCGCGTCTTTCCCGAGTAGCAGATTGATCAGCGTCGTCTTGCCGACACCCGAGGATCCGAGCAGGCAATAAGTCCTGCCCGGAACGATGATCTCTTTGACCTGAGCTACGCCCTCTCCCGTCTCGTTGCTAAGGGTAATGATTCTGGCCGTGATACCTGCAGCGCGGATGTTGGCGAGCATGCGCTCCAACTCTTCCTTACTGACCAGATCCGTCTTGGTCAGCAGCAGCACCGGCTCGATATGCCCCTCGTTGACCATCACGAGGTAGCGCTCCAGTCTGCGCACATTGAAATCAAAATGGCACGACTGCACGATGAATGCCACATCGATGTTCGCCGCGATCATCTGGAAATCGATATTCTTGCCGGGAGATTTGCGCCGCAAGAAAGACCTTCTGGGCACGACATCATGGATGCTCGCAAACGTATCCGCATCGTGATACTCAACGCACACCCAATCGCCCACGCAAGGCATATCAACAGAGGATGCGGCAGTGTAAAGAAACTTGCCCGTCAGCTCGGCAGGCACTTCCCCCTGTTCACCGCGGACGACATAGCGCCCGCGATCGACAGCAGTCACCCGGGCCAGGCGCTGCCCTGAACCACACAGCCGGCTTGCCTGCTCCTCAAGCCGGCGATCCAAACCAAGTTCGCTTAACTCCACGGTGCCCCTCCCCCATAGCTTCATAAAAGAACATCGCCCTTGCGGGCGATATCTAGAAATCTAATGCGATGCTGCCCCCTGGCTGTTACGAAAGTTATTGCGATGCAGCCGCCATTTAATTTCGCGCTTTAGTGCAGATCGAGCTCGTCCCCAAGGGATGTGGTCGCGATCTCGAAATCACCCATGATCTTGTGCCAATCGGCTCCCGGGTGAGTGCCGACATAGTCGATGAAAGAGGCGTCCGGATCGTTCAGGAGAATAACGACAGCGTAGCCATCGACGTTATTCCGGAGCTTCATCATTGCATCGTACTTGGTGCCCTGGGAAAGTGGATCGTCGACCAGGACAGGAGCCGGATCGAAGAACACATTGGGGATATCGTTGATGAGCGTCGGGGTAAAGTCGGATTTGAAGGCTGATTTTGCCTCGTCAAAACTGCGCGATTCGGAGTAATGCCCGTAGGGATGGATTTCGAAATACGCCTTTACCGGAGGCACTTTGTCCTGCTCCTGCGCGGCCTCGAAAGCCTCGTCGATCTCTGCGCGATCCCCCGCGATGTGGTGTATCTGGATAATCAGCGCTTCCGTGATGCGGGTAAATCCCTTGCCCTGAAAATGCCGCACAATGCGCTTGGCCGCCGCATCCGCTGCCTGGGTGTCATTTACAGTCTGGGTAGAAGTGTCATTCATCAAAAAATATCCGTGTTCTGAAAGACACCAGTTTACACAAACCAGTAATGAAGCGCCAAAACAAACGGGCATGGCGGACACGCCTGCGCATTTACTTCAGCCACCTGAAAAAATGACCGTCTATCCGATGAAATTGACCACGACCCAAGCGGCAAGGATAATTCCGCCACTAAAATTTTGACTATAGACCGTGCCCATCCAACTACCCGGCATCGATAGCGCCCTCGCCATCCTCCAACCCTACGCAGGCCATCCACTTTTTCAGCTCGCTGTCTTCGCGCTGGCGAATGTGGTGATGATCTGGCGCCTTCATGCCATGGAGAGCAAGGGCTTTGAAGGCACCGTGCTTGGCACACTCATCATGCCCTACTGCTCGGGCTTCGCGAACCTGGTCTTTGCCTTCGTCATGAGCAAATCAGCCAGCAATGGCGGAGCGGTCATTGAAAACGCCCTCGTCAACAACGTCACCAACCTCACACTCATACTCGGTTTGACTGCCCTGTTCGGCGCGGCGGCGATCGCGCCCAAGCAAAAAACCCAGCAAAAAAAGCATGCGGAATTTGCCCGCCTTAACCGCCTCAACCTGCTCTTGAGTTTGGTCGCCCTGTTCCTCTTCACCGGCACACTGTGGGCTTTGGGCAACGACAAGGTACTGAGCCGCTACGATGGCCTCATCCTGATCGGCCTGTTCCTTTTCTGGCAGATCATGCACGTATTCGAAGTGCAGAAGGAGAACATCCGCAAAAACAGGCAGACCCAGGGGTCTGTCGTGATCGACCTGGTGATTATCGCTGTATGCGCCTATGGCATCTATTATTCCGTCGACCACCTGGTGGAGTGGATATCCACAAGCAACAACACGGTCTTCAGCGTCGCCAAGATCGGCTGGTTCAGCGGCATGCTCATGGTGCTGCCCAAC
>JAYVKW010000041.1:0-11461 GCA_043768015.1 Gallionella sp. | reverse complement strand
CGCTTCCAGATTGTGGCGTAATTCTCTGGTGAAGGGCGTGTTGGGATTAGCCGCATCCAAATATAAGGTATCGAACGGCATGCCCGCCTGTCCGCGCAGATGGAAGCTGCAGCCAGCCAGCAACACAGCGGTAAACAGCAAAGCTATTAACTGAGACAATGTGCGCAAGCTTTCTCCTAGACGACAACGTTGATCAAGCGACCCGGCACGACCACGATCTTTTTCGCCGCGCCGCCCGCCAAGTATTTTTGGACAGCGGGGTGAGCAAGCGCCAACTGCTCCAGCATCGCTTTGCTGGCCGTCTTGGCAACAGTCAGGTTGCCGCGGAGCTTGCCGTTAACCTGCAGCACGATTTCGATTTCGTCCTGCTCCAATGCGGCCTCGTCCACTTCCGGCCAAGGCGCGGCGAGGATGTCATCGCCGTAGCCCCCGTGCTGCCATAAATGCTGTGCAATATGGGGAGCAATTGGGGCGAGCAAACGCAAGAGGATTGAGAACCCCTCGGAGAGCACAAACATTTGAGCAGCCATGTTTACATTTCCTGAAGCTTCTCGCGCATCGATGTTGGCATCCAGCGAGTTTAGGATTTTCATGCAGGCCGAAACGACCGTATTGAATTGATGCTTTCCATAATCATAGGTTGCCTGCTTGAGGCTGGCGTGAATTTCCTGACGCTGATTTTTTATTGGTTGTGCAACGTCAGCCCAATTAAAAGAATTCACAAGCTCAAGATTGGCTCCCTTGGCAGAATACTGAAAAAACAATCGCCATGCTCGTCGCAAGAAGCGATATGAGCCTTCCACGCCAGCATCCGACCACTCCAGCGACTGGTCGGGCGGGGCGGCAAACATCATGAACAGGCGCGCGGTATCGGCACCGTACTGGTCAATGATGGCCTGCGGATCCACGCCGTTGTTTTTGGACTTGGACATTTTCTCGGTGCCGCCGATTATCACCGCTTGGCCGTCGGAGCGTAATGTCGCACCGACCGGACGACCGCGCTCATCGGTTTTTACATCGACATCTGCCGGATTGATCCACAGCTTCTTGCCATTTTTCTCTTCACGATAAAACGTTGGCGCGATCACCATTCCTTGGGTCAATAGATTTTTGAACGGCTCATCGCCTTGTACCAAGCCTTCGTCGCGCATCAGTTTGTGGAAAAAGCGCGCATACAGCAAATGCAGAATCGCGTGTTCGATGCCGCCGATATATTGATCCACCGGCAACCATTTTTGTGCGGCTGCTTTATCCACCATGTCGGTGGCGCATTGCGGGCTGGCGTAGCGCGCGTAGTACCAGGACGATTCTACGAAGGTATCCATGGTGTCGGTTTCGCGTTTTGCTTTGCCGTTGCATTGCGGGCAGGTGGTCTGGTAAAACTCAGGCATCTTCGCCAACGGCGAACCCGCGCCGTCCGGCACTACATTCTCCGGCAATTCAAATTCTTTTAGACGTTCGTCTGGTGCAACTACATCGCCGCAAGTGGGGCAGTGGATGATCGGGATCGGGCAACCCCAGTAGCGCTGGCGCGAGATGCCCCAGTCGCGCAGGCGGAACTGCACTTTCTTTTCGCCCAAACCTTTTGCGGCGAGGTCGGCGGCGATGGCGTCGACGGCTTGTTCATAACTCAGGCCGTCGTATTTGTCGGAGTTTGTGCAGACGCCATCTTTGGTGGCGTACCACTCATGCCATTGTTCAGTGGTGAATACGTCCCTCGCCCTCTCCCCCTGCCCCTCTCCCGCTTGCGGGCGAGGAGAGATAACCTGTTTGATCGGCAATCCGTACTTCTTCGCAAACCCGAAATCCCTCTCGTCGTGCGCCGGAACCGCCATCACCGCGCCTTCGCCGTAGCCCATCAACACGTAGTTGCTGACCCAAACCGGTACTTGCTCACTAGTGAGCGGGTGGGTAACTTTCAGCCCGGTGTCCATGCCCTTCTTTTCCATCGTGGCGATGTCCGCTTCGGCCATGCCGCCCTTCTTGCATTCTTCGATGAATGTGGTGAGCTTGGCATTACCTTGCGCGGCGCGTGTCGCCAGCGGATGTTCTGCTGCCACGGCAACAAAGGTCACACCCATGATGGTGTCGGCGCGGGTGGTGTAGACCCACAGCTTTTCATCTTTGCCGTCGAGCGTGTAAGGGAACGCGAAGCGCACGCCGAAGCTCCTGCCGATCCAGTTGCGCTGCATGGTCTTGACCTGCTCCGGCCAGCCATCCAGTGTGTCGAGGCCTTGCAGTAACTCTTCGGCATATTGGGTGATGCGGAAGAAATACATCGGGATGTCGCGCTTTTCCACCAGTGCGCCGGAGCGCCAGCCGCGCCCGTCGATCACCTGTTCGTTGGCCAGCACGGTGTGATCTTCCGGATCCCAGTTCACCGAGGAAGTCTTCTTGTAGATGATGCCTTTCTTGAATAAACGGGTGAACAGCCACTGTTCCCAGCGGTAATATTCCGGGCGGCAGGTGGTCACTTCGCGCGACCAATCAATGCCCAGCCCGAGACTCTTTAACTGCTTGCGCATGTAATCAATGTTGTCATACGTCCACGCGGCGGGCGGCACGTTGTTGGCCATCGCGGCGTTCTCGGCGGGCAGGCCGAATGCGTCCCAGCCCATCGGCTGCATCACGTTGTAGCCCTTCATACGGTGGTAGCGCGACAGCACGTCGCCTATGGTGTAGTTGCGCACGTGCCCCATATGCAACTTGCCAGACGGGTAAGGAAACATCGACAAACAGTAATACTTGGGCTTGTCGGATTGTTCGCTAGCGCGGAACGCCTGACGGTTATCCCAGTGCTGTTGTGCGGCGGTTTCGATATTGCTGGGCTGGTAATCCTGCTGCATTTGTTTTCTGCGTGGGTTTGATGAGGTCGCCATTATAACGGCATCATTAACCTCGCACATTGCCGCTATATCAAAGGAACCCATTCTGCTAGAATTGCCGCCTAAAATTTTTATAAATCCCCTCAGGAGAGTTCGACCATGTCCCGCAAGCATCCCGTCATCGCTGTCACCGGCTCATCCGGCGCAGGCACCACCACAGTCAAGCGCGCCTTTGAAAACCTGTTCCGCCGTGAAAAAAGAAAGAACTGCAGCAATACTCCCCTCGTTGTCGAGCGACGAAATTTAGACAGGACTGAAAGAGGAATTCATGCGGCGATCATTGAGGGTGACAGCCTGCACAGCCTGGACAGGATGGCGTTTCGCGCCGCCGCCGCAGAAGCGGCCAAAGCCGGCAACAATACCTTCAGCCACTTCGGTCCGGAAGCGAATCACTTTGACAAGATTGAGGAAATGTTCAAGACCTATGGTGAAACCGGTATGTGCAAACGCCGTTACTACGTGCACAGCGAAGCCGAAGCGGTCGAACACAACAAGCACTTTGGCCTGACCGACCTGAAGCCTGGTGTTTTCACGCCGTGGGAAAATATCGAAGAGAATTCAGACCTGCTGTTCTATGAAGGTCTGCATGGTTTGGCTACCGATGGCAAAATCGATGCGGCCAAATATGTAGATCTGGGTATCGGCGTCGTGCCGGTGGTCAACCTGGAATGGATCCAGAAGATCCACCGCGATGGTGCGGAGCGGGGTTATTCGGCTGAAGCGACGGTGGATACCATCATGCGTCGCATGCCTGATTATATCAAGTACATCACTCCACAATTTTCGCGCACCGATATAAATTTCCAGCGTGTCGCGACGGTGGATACTTCCAATCCTTTTATCGCAAGAGACATCCCCACCCCGGATGAAAGTTTCGTGGTGATCCGCTTCCGCGACCCTAAGGGCGTGGACTTCCCCTATATGCTCTCGATGACCCCGAATTCTTTCATGTCCCGCGCCAACACGCTGGTGGTGCCCGGCGGCAAGATGAGCTATGCACTGGAAATCATCCTTGCGCCTATCGTGCATGAGATGATCGAGAACAAGAAGAAGTAAGATTTTAGAAGGAATGACGGGGAAGCAGACGGCAAGTTTGCTTCCCCGTTTTTTATGGACATACTCAACGGCCTAAATCCCGAACAATTACAAGCAGTCACCCTGCCGCACCAGTCCGCGCTGATCTTGGCCGGGGCGGGCAGCGGCAAGACGCGCGTGCTGACCACGCGTATCGCTTATTTGATCAACACCGGCGCGGTCAGCCCGCACAGTATTCTGGCGGTGACGTTCACCAATAAGGCGGCGAAGGAAATGCTCACGCGCTTGACGGCGATGCTGCCTATCAATACGCGCGGCTTGTGGATAGGCACGTTTCACGGGTTGTGCAACCGCATGTTGCGCGCGCATTACCGCGAGGCGAATTTGCCGCAGACTTTTCAAATTCTCGACAGCGGCGATCAGCTTTCCGCGATCAAGCGGCTGATGAAGACGATGAATGTGGATGATGAAAAGTATCCGCCGCGCGAGTTGCAAAGTTTCATTAGCTCTAACAAGGAGCAAGGTCTGCGTGCAAACGAGGTGGAAGCCTACGATCCGTACACGCGGCGCAAGGTGGAAGTTTTTGCCGAGTACGATGCGCAGTGCCAGCGCGAAGGGGTGGTGGATTTTTCCGAATTGTTGTTGCGTTGTTACGAGCTGTTGTCGCGCAACGCGGCGTTGCGCGAACATTATCAGGAACGCTTCAAGCACATACTGGTGGACGAATTTCAGGACACCAACAAGCTGCAATACCAGTGGCTGAAACTGCTGGCGGAGCGGCATAGCGCGTTGTTCGCGGTAGGAGACGACGACCAGTCGATCTATGCGTTTCGCGGCGCGAATGTTGGCAATATGCAGGAGCTGACACGCGATTTCCATGTCGAGAGCGTGATCAAGCTGGAGCAGAATTACCGCTCGCACGGCAATATCCTGGATGCGGCCAATGCGCTGATCAGCAACAACCGTAACCGCCTCGGCAAGAATCTGTGGACGGCCGAAAGCGGCGGCGAGCCGTTGCGGGTGTACGAGGCGCCGACCGATGTGGAAGAGGCGGGCTTTATCATCAGCGAGATCCAGCAACTGAAGATCGAGGGCGTGAACCTCAAGGAAATCGCGCTGTTGTATCGCTCCAACGCGCAATCACGGGTTCTGGAACACGCGCTGGTTTCAGCAGGATTGTCTTACCGCGTGTATGGCGGGCTGCGCTTTTTCGAGCGGCAGGAAATCAAACACGCGCTGGCCTACCTGCGCCTGATGGAAAATACCGATGACGACAATGCGCTGCTGCGCATCATCAACTTTCCGACACGCGGCATCGGCGCGCGCAGCATCGAACAGTTGCAGGAAGCGGCGAAACAAAACAGTGGCGGCTATGACACGTTACTGATAAAACCACTAGCCATTCGACTAGGCGAGCAAACAACACTCGCCAAGTCGCTGGTTATGGCGCAGCCAGCCGATGGCGGGAATAGCCGCCAAGCCGCCCCTCCCGCACCAGAGGGCTCCACCCCACCGTCTCGGGGCGGCACGTTGTGGGATGCGGCGGCAAGGGCGGGCGGCAAGGTGTCGACGTTCGTCGCACTGATTGAGTCGCTGCGCAGCGCAACACGCGAATTGCCCCTCCCCGAAATACTGGATCACGTGCTGGAACACAGCGGCCTGATCGCGCATTACCAGAACGAAACTGGCGCCAAGAAGCGCGAGGCCGAGGAGCGGTTGGAAAATCTTAACGAACTGGTCAACGCGGCGACACTGTTCGTGCATGAGAACGAGGACGACAGCCTGACCTCGTTTCTCACCCACGCCTCGCTGGAAGCGGGCGAACATCAGGCGGGCGATCAGGACGATGCGCTGCACCTGATGACCGTGCATGCTTCCAAGGGGCTGGAGTTTCACACCGTGTTCATCACCGGCCTGGAACAGGGCTTGTTCCCGCACCAGAACAGCCAGCGCGAAGACGGCGGGCTGGATGAAGAACGCCGCCTGATGTATGTGGCGATCACCCGCGCGCGGCGCAGGCTTTACCTGAGCTTCGCGCAAAGCCGCATGCTGCATGGACAGGTGAGTTATGGCATGGCATCCAGTTTCCTGCGCGAGTTGCCGGACAATTTATTGCACTGGATTACGCCGAGGATAAGTGCGCGCAAGACGTTTGAAGCATATGCACCTTCGCAGACCCTCTCCCGCGCTGATGCGCTCCCCTCTGATGGAACAACTAGCCATTCGACTAGGCCATCAAGAAACGACGGCCAAGTCGCTGGTTATCCCGCGAGCGGGGAGAGCGCAGCGAGGGGGGCGAAGCCGGTTGGGGGAGAGGGGTTATGGCGCAGCGGCCAAGCAGTATTCCACACCAAATTCGGTGAAGGTATGATCGTCAACCTCGAAGGCAGCGGCGCGGATGCGCGCGTTCAGGTTAATTTCCGCAAAGCCGGGGTGAAGTGGCTGGCGTTGGAGTATGCCAAGCTGACTGCGGTGTAGGGGCGCGATTCATCGCGCCCCTACTAGAAACGCGTTTGATCGTCGCGGCCAAATATATCGCCTTGCTGTGGTGGCGCGCTGCCGACTTCTTTTTCGGGCGGGAAAATGTCGCTATAGCTGGCGTACAACGAAGTGAATACGAGAGGCAACATCACCAGCCAGCCCAGCATCATCGGCAGGCTGGCGAGTATCGCCAAAAACAGGAACGTTATGCCGTACACCAGCATCGGACCGACGTTGTAGAGAAAGGCGCGCAAGCTGAGCTTCATCGCCTGCAGCGGCGGGACATTGCGGAAGTACACCAGCATCGGTGCGAACTGCATCGCCATCATCAGCAAGCTGAACAGCACAATGCCAAGCAATACCGCAAAGCCCGCTCCCGTGACAGCTTGCATCATCACGTTGGGGTCTGTTTCGGGCTGGCCGCTCATCAAAATGCCGACCAGTGTGGCACCGCCAACCACCATCATTAACCCGAGTATCAGGAATTGCCCGACCAGCGAAATTCCACCCAAAGTGACCAATGGCGAGGTGTGCTTTTTGAAACCGCTGAACAAATGTGCCAGTTCCAGTTCTTCGTCCTGGCTGAGCGCGCGGCAGCCGGCCATCAGACCAACCAATATCGCCGGCATCAACAGGCTGACCAGGGGCTCGCCTACAAAGGGCACGAGGGATATTCCCACCGCTGCGATCAGACAAATAAATAGCAATACGATCCACAGTAGCGGCGCTTTAATAAACAGTGCGTAGCCTTGCTTGATCCATTCCCAGCCTTGTCTGGCTGGTAAGCGTTGTGGTTCCATCATTTCTCCTTTAGGCGCACTCTTTACAACCAAACGGCCTGTTCCGATGCGATGTGATGTTTCAGAATGCGCTCAAAGTGGCGCGGGTCGTGTGCGTGTATCAATTCGCCGTCGCGCGGCAGATACTTGTCGAACAAACGTGACAGCCAGAATCGCAGCGCGGCGACACGCAACAGCAGCGGCCAGGCACGATGTTCGCTATCCAGCAGCGGACGCGCCGCATGGTAGGCGCGCAGGAATGTTTGTGTTTTTGTCGCATCCAGCGCGCCATCGGTATGCGTGCACCAATCATTCACGGTAATCGCCACGTCATAGAGCAGCGCATCGCTGCACGCGAAATAAAAATCGATCAGGCCGCCGATGCGATTTTCTTCCAGCAGCACATTGTCACGGAACAGGTCGGCGTGGATCACACCTTGCGGCAAGGATGTACTATCCTGTTGTTCCTGTAGCGCGACTTCGCTCCCCAGTAACTCCGCTTGCCGCGCATCCAGAAATGGCCGTACCTGCAGAGCCGTTGCCGCGCGCCATGTTGCGCCACGCGGGTTGGGCATGACCTGCGAGAAACTTTGCCCGGCGATGTGCATCTGCCCGAGCATCGCGCCGATGGCGGCACACTGCGCGCCGCTCGGCGCGGTGGTGGATTTGCCGTTCAAACGGCTGACGATGCAGGCGGGCTTGCCATTGAGCGTGCCCAAAAATTGATTGGCGCGATTCGCCACCGGATTGGGGCAGGGAATGCCGTGGCGCGCCAGATGCGCCATCAAATTCAGATAAAACGGCAATTCGTCGGCGCCGAGTATTTCGAACAGCGTGAGCACAAAGCGTCCGTTGCTGGTGGTGACGAAATAGTTGGTGTTCTCGATACCGGATGCGATACCCTGCAGTTCCAGCAATTGGCCCAAGGAATAATCGCCCAGCCAGGCAGTGAGTTCCGCCTCGGATACGCTAGTGAAAACCGCCATGTTTAAAAACGGTGAATGGTCCAGCGCGGCGGACGCACGCCGGAATCCAGACTTTCCTGGCGCGAGAATTTGCCGTCGCCTCTGTCATCCACCAGGTAATAGGGTTTGCCCACCTTGGGGGTGATCTTGATCATGTACACCCTGCCGTTTGCGCGATATTCCTCGACGGTTTGCTCGGTCTGTTTGGTGATCGTCACTTCCGGTTCATTGTCAGGAGCGCTGTCCATTGCGGGGGGTGGAGGCAGGAGTTCGAGATTGCCGGGTGCCGGCTTTGCGGCGAAAGCGGCAAGTGAAAAGACGCTCAGTAGCAACAATGACAGGAGGCGCATCGGAGTGGTTGCCATGATTTTGGAATGGGGGAATGGAATGGGTGCATTTTAGCCGATGCGCGGAGAGTCTGCGCGAGTTGCTGCCAAAAGTTGCCACCAGACCGTCCCTGCCCGGTTCAGCCGGTACTCCAGCCGCGCGGACGTTTCATGCCGGCGATTTTGCAGGCCTGCTTCACATAACCGTAGGGAAACAGCTCGAACACGGCGTTGCGCGATTCTGATCCCATGCGTTTCGCGAGATGCTTCATTACATGGCGGACATCAGGCGCGATTTGATGATCCGCATAGTACTCGCGCATGAAACGGATCGCATCCCAGTGGTCTTCAGTGAGCTGGATATTTTCCTGAAGCGCAAGTTGCCTGGCTACCTCCTCGTTCCAGTCGTGAGGCTCGATCAAATAGCCTTCGTCGTCGGTGTTCGGTAATTGCGGCATTTCTTCCATTCCTCACCTCAAAACTGATCGGAGATTGCATTACAAATAAAGTTGTTTCTCGCGGTCAGCTTCCGAAGGCTCGAATCCACGCGTTTCATAATGTTTGAAAATCGCGCTGACCACGGCTTCGGGTTCGTCGATGAGCTGAATCAGATTCATATCTTCAGGGCTGATGACTTTTTCATCTATCAAGGTGGTGCGAAACCAGTCCAGCATGCCACCCCAAAACTTTGTGCCTACCAGAATGATAGGGATGCGCCGGGTTTTGCCGGTTTGTACCAGGGTGAGCGCTTCCATCAATTCGTCCAATGTGCCGAAACCGCCCGGCATGACAACGTAAGCGCTGGCGAATTTCACGAACATGACTTTGCGCGCGAAGAAATGCTTGAAGGTCTGGCTGATGTTCTGGTATGGATTGCCGGATTGCTCAAAGGGTAATTGGATATTCAATCCTACGCTGGGTGACTTCCCATAGAATGCACCCTTATTGGCCGCCTCCATGATGCCGGGGCCGCCGCCGGAAATGACCGAAAATCCGGCATCCGAAAGCAGGCGGGCGATTCCTTCGGTAAGCTGGTAATAGGGCTGATCCGGCTTGGTGCGCGCGCTACCGAAAATGCTCACGGCGGGGTGGATCTGGTTAAGCCGGTCGGTGGCAGAAACAAACTCTGACATAATGCCGAATACGCGCCAAGCCTCTTTGGAATTCCAGGCTTTAGGTACCGCAGAAGTGGGCAGTTTGGATGGTATGTTCATGCGATTCCCTCAATAAAAATCAGATCAAAATTTAAAAAAAATGACTACGAATGAAACGAGTTCTGCTCAAACATTGGCTTCAGCAGATGAAAAAACCTCACCGGCTACTGACGGTCAATCATTACCTATTGCCAACAAGACATTATTGTTAGTCGACGGCTCGTCGTTCCTGTATCGCGCGTTCCATGCCATGCCGGATTTGCGCAACCGCCACGGCGAACCCACTGGCGCGATCTACGGGGTGCTCAATATGCTGCGCAAACTGCGCAATGATTACCCGGCGGATTATAGCCTGTGTGTATTCGACGCAAAAGGTAAAACCTTCCGCGACGACTGGTATCCCGAATACAAGGCGAACCGTCCCGCCATGCCAGCCGATCTCGTGCAGCAGATAGCCCCGCTGCACCAGGCTATCGCCGCGTCCGGCTGGAACCTCATGATGCTGGAAGGCGTGGAGGCGGACGATGTGATCGGTACATTGGCGCAGCAAGTCCAGGACGGTGTGCGCTGCGTGATCGCCACCGGCGACAAAGACCTCGCGCAACTGGTAAACGAGCGCGTGACTCTGATCAACACCATGAGCAACGAGACACTGGACATCGCGGGAGTGAACGCCAAATTCGGCGTGCCGCCGGAGCGTATCGTGGATTTTCTGACGCTGACCGGCGACACGGTGGACAACGTGCCGGGCGTGGAGAAGGTCGGCCCCAAGACTGCCGTGAAGTGGCTCACCCAATACGGCACGCTGGATAACCTGATGCAGCACGCCGACGAGATCGGCGGCGTGGTCGGCGAGAATCTGCGCAAGGCGCGGGACTGGCTGCCGCAAGCACGCCGCTTGATCACGGTGAAATGCGATGTGGAACTGCCGCAGACTTATAGCGAACTGATCCCGCCAGCGGTAGATAAGGAGCAACTGCGCAGTTTGTTCGAGCGCTTCGAATTTAAAAGTTGGCTGCGCGAGGTCAATGGCGAAGCCGCTCCCTCCCCCTCACAGGGGGAGGGTTGGGGTGGGGGTAAAACACGCGGAGGTTCTACCCTCTCCCCTGCCCTCTCCCTGCAAGGGAGAGGGGGTGGGGGAATTCACCAGGATTTGTCCGACGACCCGCCCTCACATACCGACAGCGCGCACTACGAAACGATATTGACCGAAGCGCAGCTAGCCGCATGGCTGGAAAAAATACTCGCCGCCGAACTGGTCTGTGTGGATACCGAAACTACCGGCCTCGATATGATGAACGCGCAACTGGTCGGCATGTCGTTCGCCATCACGCCGCACCAGGCCGCCTATCTGCCGCTGGCGCATGTCTATCCCGGTGCGCCGGATCAGCTCAGTCGCGCGCATGTACTCGCCAAACTCAAGCACTGGCTGGAAAGTTCCAAGCACAAAAAACTCGGGCAGAATCTCAAATACGACATGCACATCTTCGCCAATCACGGCATCGCGCTGGCCGGTATCCATGACGACACGCTGCTGCAATCCTATGTGTTGGAATCGCACAAGCCGCACGACATGGACAACCTCGCGTTGCGCCATCTCAACGTGAAAACCATCAGCTTCGCCGAGGTGGCGGGCAAGGGTGCGAAACAGATATGCTTCGACCAGGTGGCTATCGATACCGCCACGCACTATGCCGCCGAAGATGCCGACATCACGCTGCAACTGCATCAAAATCTGTATCCGCAAATTGCTGCGCAGAGCGGCCTGCAGCATGTGTATCGCGACATCGAAATGCCCAGCATGCACGTGCTCTACACCATGGAGCGCAACGGCGT
>JAYVKW010000040.1:0-9719 GCA_043768015.1 Gallionella sp. | reverse complement strand
ATTCATTCCGGCAAAACATCGGCGTCAATGACCTATTCAACAGAATCTCGCGCTGTCCGCAACATCAGGAGAATATCGGCCGTGATCGGGGTGGTGCTGGCGGCGCTCATCGTTACGTCCGGTGATGCCGAGGCGCGCCGCACCGGTCACCCTCGCACCCAAGCCATCGACATGGTCGTGATCCATTCGACGGGCGGCCCCACCTGTGATGCCACGGACAAGCCCGTCTGGGTGGGAGCCGGCACCCTGGCCGAAGACATGCGCCGCATAGAAGCGGATCCCAAACTCGGTATCCACTACATGATAGACCGGGATGGGACGTTGCGCACCAGTGTGCCCGAAGACGAGGTGGCAAATCACGTTTTACACTACAGCGGCCACTCCATCGGCATCGAGCTCATCAACAATGGCGACGGGCACGACCCGTTTCCCGAAGCGCAACTGGCGTCGCTGGTGAAGTTGCTGCGCGACATCAAACAGCGCCGTGGCATCACGCGCGATGGCATCAAGCGTCACTCTGATCTCGACCACGCGCTGCTGCCCTGCGACAGAACGCAGCGGCGCAAGGTGGACCCCGGCGCCGCGTTCCCGTATAAATCGATTTTGGATCGAGTATTTCAACCCCGATAGGAAAGACGTTTGAATTAAACCCGGATAATCCCACGGGGGAAATGCCGTTGTCCGAAAAACTTTTGGCCGGGCACCCGTAGGAGCCCGATTCATCGGGCGATTAACCTTAAATAATCGCCCGATGAATCGGGCTCCTACAATGAACCCACGGCCTAATGGATTATCTAGGTTAAAGGGGTTAGCTTCGCATTACAGATCCAAGAAACTCCTCACTCAAATCATCCAGCGTTCCCACGATTTTCTCCGGAGCGCGGATATCGGCGCGACCTCGGCGCAGGCCGACTCACGTTGCGCGCCATGAGCCTGCTTAGCCTATAATCCTGTTGTGCCGGTATTTTGTGGTGCGCGCCTGATTGCCGCAGAGCATGCATTTTTATCGATCACCATTTTATGAATCATTGGAGGAACAAATGAAACAACTTAAAGCAATATTGCTAAGCCTTCTTGTCGGAGTTGCAATAGGAATGTGGTTCGGGGTGAATATCGGCCGCGAAGTGCCCTTCTATTCCAATCCGTTTGACACCCATTCGTTAAATCAAAAAATTAAAAATGCGACCGGTGAAACGCTGGAAAAAGGCGGTCATGCCCTGGAAAAAACCGGCCAGTCACTGCAGGACAAGCTGAATAGATAAACTTGAAAATCGCACTGTTGACATCGCAGTTGAAAGTGCAGCGGCGACAACCAGTACAACCCTCTATCGGAGAAGCAACATGAAACTGCTAGGCACAAACACCAGCCCCTATGTGCGCAAGGTGCGCCTGGTCTTGCTGGAAAAGAACATTCGCCACGACTATCTCGTCGATCCGCCCCGCGAGCCCGGCAGCCAGGTGGCACGCGTCAATCCGCTCGGGCGCATCCCGGCACTGATACTGGATGACGAAACCTGCGTGTTCGATTCGCCGGTGTGCGCCGAATATGCAGACTCGCTGAATGACACTCCTATCCTGATCCCGCGCACCGATGTGCTGGCACGGATGCGGGTCAAGCGCTGGGAAGCGCTGGCGGATGGCATTATTGATTCGGCTGTGGTGGTGCGCACCGAAAGAATACGCCCAGAAGATAAACAGGATGCCGGCAACATCACCCGGCACAACGATGCCATCTCGCGCGCGCTGTCTTTTGCCGCCAACCAGCTTGGCCAGAAGGAGTGGTGCGAAGGCGCATCGATCACACTGGCCGATCTGGCGCTGGTGAGTGCGCTGATCTATCTGGATCTGCGCCAACCCGAACGCGACTGGCGCGCAACTCACCCCGATCTGGCCAAATGGTTTGCGCGCATCAGCGCGCGCGCCAGCGTACGCACTGCACTCACGGGCTAATTCCAATGCCCAATAGAAATGGAAATAATGTAGGGTGCGTTTACGCACCACTGCCAGTTGGTGCGTAAACGCACCCTACGGTATTATTGTTGTTTTTATTGCAAATCAGAATAACCACCATGCCCCATGCAAGCTTCAACCCAACCACCAACCAATTAATCCAGACCCACGCCAGTTGGGATGCTCAACGTTTGGAGCAAGCTCTGGAAAAAGCCCACAGCGCGCAGAAGATCTGGGCACAAACCTCTTTTGCCCAACGCGCCGAATTACTGGGTGATGTGGCGACACAGTTGCGCGCGCAGCGTGACCAATACGCGAACCTGATCACGCTGGAAATGGGCAAGCCGCTGCGCGAAGCCCGCGCCGAAGTCGAAAAATGCGCAGGTGTCTGCGACTACTATGCGCAGCATGGCGAGGATTTTCTGCGTGCCGACGCGGTGGAATCGGACGCCGGCAAAAGCTATGTCGCGTATTACCCGCTCGGCGTGGTGCTGGCCGTCATGCCGTGGAACTTTCCCTTCTGGCAAGTCTTTCGCGCGGCCGTGCCAGCTTTGATGGCGGGCAACGCACTGGTATTGAAACATGCACCGAATGTGCCGCAGTGCGCGCTTGCAATAGAAGCGGTCTTCCGCGACAGCGGTTTCCCGGAAGGATTATTCACCACGCTGATGATAGCAGTCGAGCAGGTGGCCGAGGTTATCGCCAGCCCGCATGTGCATGCCGTCACGCTCACCGGGTCGGAAGCCGCGGGACGCAAAGTCGCGGCGTGCGCCGGCCAGTATCTGAAGAAGTGCGTGCTGGAGCTGGGCGGCTCCGATCCGTTCATCGTGTTGCACGATGCGGATTTGGAACTCGCCGTCAATATGGCGGTGGCCTCGCGTTTCCTCAATTGCGGGCAATCATGTATCGCCGCCAAGCGCTTCATTCTCGTGCCACAAATCGCGGATGAGTTCCTGCGCCAGTTCAAAATCAAAGTAGAGGCACTCAAGCTCGGCGACCCGATGGACGATGCCACGCAAATCGGCCCGATGGCGCGCCTCGACCTGCGTGACTCATTGCATGGTCAAGTCACCGATTCCATCGCGCAAGGCGCCGTGGCGGTGACGGGTTGTAAATCAGTGGAGCGGGAAGGGTTTTTCTATCGGCCATCGATTCTCGATCATGTCACCGCCAACACCCGCGCCTACCACGAAGAACTATTCGGTCCGGTGGCCATCGTGATCCGTGCCGCCAATGAAGAGAATGCGCTGCGCATCGCTAACGAAACTCGCTTCGGGCTCGGTTCATCAATCTGGAGCAAGGACGTGGCGCGCGCCGAGCAGTTGGCAGAGCACATTCAGGCCGGCTGCACCTTCATCAACGGCATGGTCAAATCCGATCCGCGCCTACCGTTCGGCGGCGTGAAGTCCTCGGGTTACGGGCGCGAATTGTCAAAGTTGGGGATACATGAATTCGTGAATGCGAAGACAGTGTGGATTCGGTAGATAAGTGCGTCGTCGTACCCGATTGAATCGCCCCCAAACCCAGTCAGGACACCATCAAGCCAGAACCAGACCTCCACGAAATGTTACTTAACTCAGTTTTGCGCCACCGTTACATCTTTGACCAACTTGACGCCCCTCTCAGCATCGCTCCCTCCCTCAGAGCATGACTCAGGGGAGCCTCAGTTATTTGGCCGCACGCTCCCTAGCGTGAGTGGAAGCCAGGCGATAAATGCTCAACAGGTCTTGCTCGCTTACGTCGATAACGCCGTCCGTATAGGTCAGTGCCCATTCTATATCCTCTTGTCCCAGCTCGATTGATCCGCCTGCAACCCGACGCCCTGCGGGCATGATAGTGCTCGGCATCGGGTAACGTCTGCCGGGAATCAGGTTGTTGATGACAATCGCCAGCAACAAAGAAAGGATGGCGTTAGCAATCACCGTGCTGGCTAACCAGCCCCAGCCATGATGGTGAAATTGATCGGCCGCCAATACCATAATCAGCGCGGTCGCCCCGCCGGGCGGGTGCAAACAATGCGCCAGATGCATTAGCAGTACCGCCAATCCCACCGCACCGGCTGCGGCCAGTACCGGATCGGGAATAAGCAGGCTACAGGCCCAGCCAGCGATGCCGGAAAGCAGGTGGCCTCCAACCAGCGCCCAGGGTTGTGACATGGGGCTATGCGGCACGGCATACAACAAAACAGCCGATGCCGCCGAAGAAGCAAAGATGATCAGCGGGTAATCGGTTTGAGGAAGAAATCGTATCGCCAAGCCCAACAACAAAATTCCCACCATTGCTGCCAGGCCGGCGCGGACTTTTTCGGCAAGGGGAATGGGATCAAAACTAGGTTTAAACGATAAAATCAAATCTTTAAAATTCATGGCACCCCGCAAAAAACATAGATTTAGATTGAATCAGAACAGAGAATCATACTTGGCTGCACACATAGAAATGTCTACGCCTGCTTCGTTCTGCTTGCTATCAGGAACGCCCACAAACCCAGCGCGGCATAGCACAACAGCGACCACTCCGGGATGCCCAGGGTGAGGAAAGTCCAGCCCTTTGCCGCGCATTCGCCGGAGCCGTGCATCAATTCTTTCAACACGTTGGACATCGGCATGGTTTCCAACATGTAATCCAGTCCCGGGCCACAGGCAGGGACTTGGTCTTTGGGCAGGTTCTGGATCCAGATGTGGCGTGCCGCGACGCCCACACCCGTCAGCGACAGCAATACGATCAGTGCCGCATAAACGCGCTCTCCCACGCGTTTCGGGCCGTGAAGCGCGGCGAGCAAGAACACTACCATGATGGCGATGAAAATCACGCGCTGCACCATGCACAGCGGGCAGGGATCCTGATGTTCTACGTATTGCAGGAACAGGGCGAAGCCCATCAGGCCGCTGGCAAACAGCGCTCCGGCCAGATATAGCCAGCGATTGGAAATGCTGTGCCAAAGTTTACACATATTCGGGCGTTCCTCTATAAACAACTTATTTGGAAGCTGCACTCACCAGCACGGCAAATTGTTTGCGCGATAACCAGGCGTATCCGTTCCATCAAATGAATAAGAACGACAGCCGGATTGCCAATTTTTCGGTGGGGCAGGAGGAATGATTTTATCCGTCAGGCGCGGGTGAATCAACGTGATTGCAGAATAATTCATGCAACAAACTATCGAAACGAACCGCCTCTCGCATAACTTTTTAAGCTGGGACTCTCTCCAGTTTAATCATTTTTTTCGAGGAAATGTCTGGAACCTTGAGATTGCGCTTGTTGTGACTATCATCCACCAACTGTTGCAGCGTGACCGACTGCAGATAATTTAATATGCTTTCGTTCAGCCCCATCCACAAATCATGGGTGAGGCATGGCTGTTGTTCGCTATGGCAGTTACCCTTGCCGCCGCACTTGGTCGCATCCAGCGGCTCGTCCACTGCAACCACGATTTCCGCAATGGATATCTTGCTGCCCGGACGCGCCAAGTAATAGCCTCCGCCAGGCCCGCGCACACTCTCGACGATATTGTTTCTGCGCAACTTGCCGAATAATTGCTCCAGATAAGAGACCGAAATCTTTTGCCGTTCGCTGATTGATGCCAGCGTTACCGGGGCTTTTCCGCCGCGCATCGCAAGGTCAAGCATTGCCGAAACAGCAAAACGTCCTTTGGTGGTTAATCGCATGTTATCTCCCAGTCATTGATGGAGTATTCAATACAGGCTGTGGCGCGCTGTGAATACCGACCGCTGGGATAATAGAATACCCAATTTTTTTAGTCAACAATCTTGTTCAAGTGATTGGGGTCGAATTTGTCGGCAGTGGCACGTTCCTCATCCACACGCACACCCATCTTTTCGAGTTGTCCCAGAATGAATTCGATGCGTTGATCCACGGTCACGCTATGCCCGAGCAAGCCGTGTATCGCCTTGGAAAATGGGTCATTCTGGTCGCTGCCGATGCCATACGCGTTGAAGCCGCCGACACTTTTCTTTTCTTCATCCAGAATCCGCGCCGGAATACCCGCCGCCGTCGCACCGGCGGGAATGTCTTTTACTACCACCGCATTGGAGCCGATTTTTGCACCATCGCCGATGGTGATCGGGCCGAGTATTTTTGCGCCCGCCCCTACCACCACGCCGTTACCCAAAGTGGGATGGCGCTTGCCATGCCGCCACGAGGTGCCGCCCAAGGTAACGCCGTGATAGAGCGTGACATCATCACCGATCTCGGCGGTTTCGCCGATCACCACACCCATGCCGTGATCGATGAAGAAGCGCCGCCCGATGGTCGCACCGGGGTGAATCTCGATGCCGGTCATAAAGCGCGCGATATGCGACAGGAAGCGCGCCAACCATTTCAGATTGGCGTGCCACAACGTATTCGACATGCGGTGCATGACGCGCGCATGCAGGCCCGGATAGCAGGTCAGCACTTCGAAGGTGCTGCGTGCCGCCGGATCGCGGTCGAATACACTGCGTATGTCTTCTCTAATGTTTTGGAACATCATTGGTGTTTTTGAACATCCTGATTCTCTTGCGGATAGCGAACTTTGAGGCGCGCATTGTACTCGGTTGTGACGCTCAATATACCGCGCAGGATATTGATCTCCTCCTGCTCCAGACGCGCCCGCGCGTACAAACGACGCAAGCGTTGCATCAGCCGCACCGGATTTTGCGTGGTAAAAAAACCAATCTCGAACAACGTTTTTTCCAGGTGCGCAAAAAAACCTTCCACCTGCTCATGCGGCGCGGGACGAGTCTCCGGCGCGCTCGGCAAATAGTTTTGCGCCGCCACGATCAACTCATACGCCATCACCTGCACCGCCGCCGCAAGGTTGAGCGAAGAAAACTCCGGGTCGGCGGGAATATTCACCAGCACCTGCGCCTTGCCTATTTCTTCGTTGGTTAGGCCGGACATTTCGGTGCCGAACAGCAGCGCCACCGGTTGCGTGGCGGCCTGCTGCAACAACAGCGGCATCGCCTCGCGCGGCGTTTTCATCTCGATCGAAATATCGCGCAGCCGCGCCGTCATCGCCACCGTGAACACCACGCCGTGCAAGGCTTCATCAATCGATCTGCACACCACCGCATCACGCAACACGTCATCGGCTCCCACCGCCATCGTATCAGCCTGCGGGTCGGGAAAATGGCGCGGGTTGATTAAATACAGGTGGCGCAAGCCCATGGTTTTCATCGCGCGCGCCGCCGCGCCGATATTGCCCGGATGGGTGGTGTGGCTGAGAACGACCCGGATGTTATCTAGCATATTTTTGCATATTCCAAAACGTGTATTCATGCGTAGGGGCGTATGGCAATACGCCCTTTTTCGATAGGCCACCAAGGGCGCATACCATACCAAGGGCGTATTGCCATATGCCCCTACGAACTATTTTGTTTATCCAAAACGTAATTCCAACTAAAATGCGTGCTGAATTTCTCCAGCTCATTAAAAAGGTCGTACCAATATGCATCCCATGCTCAACATCGCGGTGAAAGCCGCGCGTCGCGCCGGCAATCTGATTCAACGCTCCGCCGACAAGATCGATCACCTCACCATCACCAAAAAGTCCCACGCGGATTACGTCAGCGAAGTGGACCGCGCCGCCGAGCAAACCATCATCCAGACCTTGCTGGAGGCCTATCCGGATCACGCGATTCTAGCAGAAGAGAGCGGCAGCCAAGGCGAATCGGAATTCCTCTGGATCATCGATCCGCTGGATGGCACGACCAACTACTTGCACGGCTTTCCGCAATTCGCCGTATCCATCGCCTTGCAACACCGCGGCATCATCACCCAGGCCGTGGTGTACGACCCGACCAAGAATGAACTGTTCACCGCCACGCGCGGACGCGGCGCGTTCCTCAACGACAAACGCCTGCGCGTCACCAAACGGCTGCATCTGGCCGACAGCCTGATCGGCACCGGTTTCCCCTACACCCAGTTCGAGCACATGGATGCCTACATCGCCATTTTCAAAGACCTGATGCAACAGACTGCGGGCTTGCGCCGCCCCGGCTCTGCTGCATTGGACCTGGCGTGGATGGCGGCTGGACGCTACGACGGCTTTTTCGAGACCGGCCTCAAACCCTGGGACATCGCCGCAGGCACACTGCTGATCACCGAGGCAGGCGGACTGGTCAGCGATTTGCACGGCAACGACACCTTCCTTCAGAGCGGACACCTGTGCGCGGGCAATCCCAACATCCACCCGCTGCTGCTGCAGGTGATGGCACCGCATCTGACCGGCAGCCTGAAATTGACCAAGGCTTGAACATGCATCGGGCTGCGGCACTGGAACAAATATTGCGCAACGAGATCCCGATCTCGAAGGCAATGGGCATCCGCGTAGCCAACTATGATGGTGCAAGTCTGAGTCTTGCTGCCCCGCTAGCTCCGAACATCAACCACAAAAGCACCGCGTTTGGCGGCAGCCTTTACTCGCTTGCCGTGTTGTGCGGATGGGGCTTGTTGCACCTCAAGCTTGCCGATGCTAGGATGCACAAACACATCGTCATACAGGAAAGCAGCATCCGCTATTTGCATCCGGTCGAGCATGACCTGCATGCCGAGTGCCGTCTGGACGATGCCGCGTTCAAACAATTTTTGCGCACGCTGGAAAAGCATGGCCGCGCCCGATTATCGCTCGACGTCATCATCACGCAGGACAAACGGCCTGCAGTCGAATTCACGGGCCGCTATGTAGTTCATGGGTAAGCCTGCATGACCACCACGCAAAACGCATCGCACACCCCGATGATGCAGCAGTATCTGCGCATCAAGGCAGAGCATCCCGACATGCTGTTGTTCTACCGCATGGGCGATTTCTACGAACTGTTCCATGAGGATGCCGCGCGCGCGGCCAAGTTGCTCGACATCACGCTGACGCAGCGCGGCGCCTCCAACGGATCGCCGATCAAGATGGCGGGCGTGCCTTATCACGCCGCCGAGCAATATCTGGCGCGGCTGGTCAAGCTCGGCGAATCGGTGGCGATCTGCGAACAGATCGGCGACCCGGCCACCAGCAAGGGACCGGTGGAGCGCAAGGTGGTGCGCATCGTCACGCCCGGCACGCTCACCGATTCCGCGCTGCTGGATGAGAAGCGCGACAGCCTGTTGCTGGCCGTGCATGAACATCAGGGCAAGCTGGGATTGGCCTGGCTGAATCTGGCCTCGGGACAATTTTTCGTGTGCGAAACCACGCCGGAAAATCTGCCCGCCGAATTGGAACGCCTGCAACCTTCGGAAATTCTGCATGCGGAAAACACTCGCCTGCAAGCCAACAACCATGCGGCTTTCAAGACACTGCCCGATTGGCATTTCGAGCTGGAAACTTCGCGTCGCGCGCTGTGCCAGCAGTTCGCCACGCTCGACCTGGCCGGATTCGGTTGCGATGATTTCACTGTAGGGCTGGAAGCCGCCGGTGCGCTGCTCGGTTATGCCAAGCTCACGCAAGGACAAGCCATCAGCCACCTGCGCGTCTTGCAGGTGTACAGTGCGGATCGCTACGTGCGCATGGATGCCGCGACACGGCGCAATCTGGAGATCACCCAGACCCTGCGCGGCGAACCCGCTCCTACCCTACTGTCGCTGCTCGACACCTGCGCCACCAACATGGGCAGCAGATTGTTGCACCACTGGCTGCATCATCCGTTGCGCGACCGTGCTATTTTGCGCGCCCGCCTGGATGCGGTAGAACAACTGCTGTCGCCTCCCTCTCCCACCGGGGGAGGGAACGAGGGTGGGGGAACAAGTGTTGAGATACGCACCGAGCGCTCCCCCTCCCTAGC
>JAYVKW010000039.1:0-22987 GCA_043768015.1 Gallionella sp. | reverse complement strand
CCGTTGCGCGAACTGTTCAAGGACGAAGTGCGCGAACTGGGCGTAGTACTCGGCTTGCCGCGCGAGATGGTGTATCGCCACCCCTTCCCCGGCCCCGGCTTGGGCGTGCGTATCCTCGGCGAAGTCAAACACGAATACGCCGAACTGTTGCGCCGTGCCGATGCGATCTTCATCGAAGAACTTCATGCCGCCAAAGATGATGATGGCAGATCCTGGTACGAAAAAACCTCGCAAGCTTTCACCGTATTCCTGCCGGTCAAAAGTGTAGGCGTGATGGGTGATGGCCGCACTTATGAATGGGTAGTGGCATTGCGCGCGGTGCAGACGCAGGACTTCATGACCGCGCACTGGGCGGAGCTACCCTACGCGCTGCTCGGAAAAGTTTCCAACCGCATCATCAACGAAGTGCGCGGCATCAACCGCGTGGTGTACGACATCTCCGGCAAGCCACCGGCGACCATAGAGTGGGAGTAGCTGCCTCTGGCAATAGGGTAGCACGCCATCTTTTATTCCGGAGAATCCCTTAGGGGGAAACTCGTTGTAGGAGCCCGATTCATCGGGCGAATATTTACGTTTAATCGCCCGATGAATCGGGCTCCTACAATGAACGAATGACCTAAGGCTTATCTGGATTTATTTCAGTTTGAGCGTATGCTATGTCTTGGTTAAAATAATCTTTAAGCTCCATACAAGTTTCAGATCAAGCGAATAAGCCGAGGTGTGCGACATGGGTCTATCCGTTCCAAAGCCGCCGTCTTTTGACCTGCTCATCTTTGGTTGGTGTTGCTCTGCCCGTTATGCCACCCGCAACTTCAGTCTGAGTCAGCCATGAAAGCTCCGCTGCCCGAAAATGAAGCACACCGCCTCGCGATTCTGCGCGATTACAACGTGCTGGACTCGCTGCCGGAGCAGATTTTCGACGATTTAACTCTGCTAGCAGCACAAATTTGCCAAACACCCATCGCACTGATCACGCTGGTAGATGAAGACCGTCAGTGGTTTAAATCCAAGGTGGGTGTGAGCGCTACGGAAACTTCGCGCGATGTGGCCTTCTGTGCTCATGCCATTCTGAATGCCAACGAAGTGTTAGAAGTGCGCGATGCGCAACTTGATCCGCGCTTTGCTGACAATCCGTATGTCACCGCTGACCCAGACATCCGCTTTTATGCTGGCGCGCCCTTGGTGACACCGGATGGCTTGGCATTGGGAACGCTATGTGTGGTTGACTATGTGCCGCGCGAGTTAAGCCCCGAGCAGAAAGCCGCACTGAGTGCATTAAGCCGCACGGTCGTGGCACAGCTTGAACTGCGCCGTGCTGCGCAGCGCCGGGAGATGGAACAACAATCACACACGTCAGGCAAGACTGACCATAAAGAATGGAGACTGGAAAACACCGCCGTCGCTACCTTCATGGTGGCGGTTTTGGCGCTCCTTGTCGTGGGCGCCATCTCTATTCGCAGCCTTTTCGAGTTGGGCAAGCAGGTGGAATGGGTGCAGCATACTTATCAAGTACTGGAGCAGGCTGAAAGTATGTTGAAGAACATGATTGATGTTCAGAGCGGGCAGCGGGGCTATCTCATCACTGGCACGGCAGAATTTATTGAAACTTATAATGCGGCGCGAACTGCTGTGCAGCAGGATGTGCAGGAATTGCGTCGGCTGACGAAAGACAATCCTTCCCAACAGCAGCGTCTGGATGAATTAGCTCCGCTGGTTACAGAACGACTGGTCATCGCACACGAACTGATTTTACTCCGCCAGTCACAAGGATTTAAGGCGGCGCAGAAATCCGTGGCATTGGGGAGAGATCAAGCGGTGTTGGATCAGATACGGCTGTTGCAACGCAAAATGGTAGCGGAAGAGCAACGCCTGTTGGCTGAGCGTAGCCAACGACAATCTAAAAGTATTCAATTTACGCTGGTGTCCATCGGCAGCCTGGGTGCATTAGCTATTATCGTTTTGGGGTTGGCTGGGGCACGCGTCCGACGCGAAATTATTGAGCGCAGTGCGGCGCAAAGTCGTGGCGAGATGCTCAACGCCGACCTGCTATTACGCGCCGTTGAACTGGCTGTTGCCCGCCATCGCGCCGAGACATCTGACCAGTTTAAATCCGCCATCCTCGAGCAGGCCGGCCATGCCATCATCAGCACGACGCTCGACGGCATCATCACCACCTTCAACCAGACCGCAGAGAAGATGCTCGGCTACTCGGCAAATGAAATAGTGGGCTTGCACACACCCGCAATCTTTCATGATCCCGCCGAAATTGAGGCGCGCGCGCAAAAATTTTCGGCTGAGCTCGGTGTGGCAATTAAACCCGGCTTTGAAGTTTTTGTTGCTAAAGCGCAGCGTAATTTGCCCAACGAATATGAGTGGACCTATCTCCGCAAGGATGGCACACGCTTGCCAGTGCTGCTAACCGTAACCGCCCTGCGTGACGCCGCCGGTACACTCACTGGGCTTTTGGGCATGGCGGTGGATATTACCGAGCGCAAACGAATAGAAGCAGAGCTGCATCAGGCACTGGAAGAATTGCGGCAACGCGAGGAAACAATTCTGAAATTGGCGCTGCACGATGAATTGACCGGTTTGCCCAATCGTCGTTTGTTTTATGACAGACTGGAAACAGCCCTTTCCGAGGCGCGCCGATACAAACTGAAAGTGGCTGTTGCTTTTATTGATCTGGATTTTTTTAAGGAGATCAACGATAAATTGGGACACGAAGTTGGAGATAAATTTCTGGTTGCGATCGCAGAAAAAATAAAGAGTGTGCCGCGCGAAATGGATACCTGTGCCCGCTTGGGTGGCGATGAGTTTGCGCTGGTGCTGGCTAACGTGCAGGGCCAGGATCAAACTGCCCTTGTGGCACAGCGCATCCTTGACAGTCTGGAGGGGCAGTTGAACATTGGTGGAATTCAATTGCAGGCTTCGGCCAGCATCGGCATAGCTATTTTTCCGGATGATGCTGACGATGCCGCCACCTTGTTAAAACGTGCCGATAGTGCCATGTACCGCTCCAAGGAAGAGGGACGCAACACGTATCGTTTCTGGGATGAAACAATGGCCGCCGCCCCACATGCGAATCAGGCTAGAGAGTTCTCTGACCGGATATGAAAGCACGGCTACCCGATAATGAAGCCCAGCGCCTTAAAACCCTGCGCGGTTATGACGTGCTCGACACTCCGCCGGAGCAAGCTTACGATGACCTGACGCTGCTTGCCGCGCAGATTTGCCAAGTGCCCATTGCAGTGATCACACTGATAGACGAAAACCGTCAGTGGTTCAAATCGATAATCGGCCTGAGTGTCACTGAAACTCCACGCGACTTTGCCTTTTGCGCGCACGCCATTTTGTACTCGGACAAGATGCTTGAGGTGCGCGATGCGGAGCTCGACCCGCGCTTTGCCGATAACCCGCTGGTTACCGGCGACCCGCACATCCGCTTCTACGCCGGCGCACCGTTGGTCGCGCCTGATGGTGTCGCGCTGGGGACGCTGTGCGTGATCGACTATGTGCCGCGCGTGCTGAGCGCCGAGCAGCAAACCGCCCTGCGCGCCCTGAGCCGCACCGTCATCGCACAGCTCGAGCTGCGCCGCACCCTCGCTGCGCGTCGCCTGGTGGAGGAGCAGTTGCAATTGCTCAATGCCTCGCTCGAGCAGAAGGTCGAGGCGCGCACCGCGCAACTCCAGACCGCGTACGATCGCCTTGAGCGCTTGACAAAACTCTACGCCGCCTTGAGCCAGTGCAATCAGGCGATCGTGCGCTGCGAGAACAAGGCAGAGTTGTTCCCGCAAATCTGTCGCGACGCGGTGCAGTTTGGCGGCATGAAGATGGCCTGGATCGGGCTGGTGGACGAGGCAAGCCAACGAGTCAACCCGGTTGCCGCATTCGGTGAGGGCATGGAATATCTGCAAGGCATCCAGATTTCGGTGGGTGCCGAGGATCCGTTCGGACACGGCCCGATCGGTACTTCGATACGCGACAACCGGCCATTCTGGTGTCAGGACTTTCAGAGTGACCCGGTCACCGCACCGTGGCATGAGCGCGGCGCGCGGGCTGGTTGGGGCGCATCTGCCTCGCTGCCATTGCACCTCAACGGTGTCGCCATCGGTGTTTTTGCGCTGTATGCCAGCGAGGCTAACGCCTTCGATGAAGCCGCGCGCAACCTGCTGGTTGAAATGGCGATGGACATCAGCTACGCGCTGGACAAATTCGATCTCCATGCTCGGCACAAACTGATTGAGGATGCCCTGAGTGCGAGCGAACGTGACCTGCAAGATGCCCAACGGGTGGGGCACATCGGAAGCTACATATCCGATTTTACGTCCGATGTATGGAGGAGTTCGGCGACACTGGACGAGATCCTCGGCATTGATGAGGATTTTCCGCGCACGACGGCGGGCTGGATGGAGATAGTTCATCCAGCCCATCGCGATGAAATGCGCGCCTACCTGCGCGATCTCATCGCGGAACACCAGCCTCTCGAAACGGAGTTCCGCATCGTACGGGCGAACGATGGCGCGGAGCGCTGGGTGATGGGGCGTGGCAGGGTGGAATATGGCAACGACGGCAATCCGCTGCGCATGGTAGGTACTATTCAGGACATCACCCCGCGCAAGCAGGCCGAGGAGCGTCTCCTGCAGCTGGCACATTTCGATACGCTCACGGGACTGCCGAACCGCGCATTGTTCACCGACCGCATCAACTACGCCCTCAGCATGGCCCAGCGTGGTCGCGCACAGCTGACAGTCATGTTCCTTGACCTCGATCATTTCAAGAACGTCAACGATAACCTCGGCCACCGTATCGGCGACGCGTTGCTGATAGAGGTGGCAAAACGCCTGAAATCGGCGATGCGCGAGGAAGATACGGTGTCACGCTTGGGCGGGGATGAGTTCATCCTGGTGTTGCCAGGCACCGATGCCGACGGCGCCGCGCATGTGGCTGAGAAATTACTGGAGTCGATTGCCCAGCCTTATCAGATCGAACAGCATGAGCTAGTCATTACGCCTTCCATCGGTATCGCCATGTACCCCGACGACGGCGATGATTTCGATACGCTGTCCAAGTGCGCTGATGTCGCGATGTATCGCGCCAAGCGCGATGGCCGCAACAATTTCCGCTTTTTCACGGCGGAAATGCAGGTGCATTCAGCGCGTAGCCTGCAACTGGAAAACGCCCTGCGCCGCGCGCTGGAACGCGACCAGCTGTATCTGCATTATCAGCCGCAAATGTCATTGCAACACGGGCGCATCGTCGGTGCGGAAGCCTTGCTGCGCTGGCAGCATCCCGAACTCGGCGCGGTGTCGCCGGCGGAATTCATCCCGATCGCGGAGAGCAGCGGGCAGATTCTGCAAATTGGGGAATGGGTGCTGCGCACTGCGGTTTACCAGATGAAATCGTGGATGGACAGCGGCCTGGCGCCGATGATCATAGCGGTGAACCTCTCGGCGGTGCAGTTTCGTCATCCCAACCTGCCCGAGCTGGTCACGCAGATTCTCGATGAAGTGCAGCTGCCGCCACAGTATCTGGAACTGGAGTTGACCGAGGGTGTCGCGATGCACGACCCGCTCGGCGCCATCGCGGTGATGGACAGTCTGCATGAACGCGGCATCCGCATGTCGATAGACGACTTCGGCACCGGCTATTCCTCGCTGAGTTACCTCAAACGCTTCAAGGTCTACAAGCTCAAGATCGACCAGTCCTTCGTGCGCGACATCACCGATGACCCGGAAGACAAGGCCATCGTCAGTGCCATCATCGGTCTGGCGAACAGCCTCGGCTTGCAAACCATCGCCGAGGGTGTGGAAACCGAAGGGCAGTTGGATTTTTTACGCGCGCAGGGTTGTAACGAAGTGCAGGGTTATTACTTCAGCCAACCGTTACCCGCAGAGCAGTTCGAGGCGTTCGCGCGCGCGCAGAGTCGAGTCTGAGATTGTGAGCAATGGGGAGAAAGTGACCAAGATCGCCTAAACTATCCGGGGCCGCCCAACTTGCCGGGCAAGCAAAATCCCAAGCTCACCCATCGATTTTAAGGTATTGTTCGCGTAACAGGTGCGTCAAACCAAGCTGGTCATTGGGGTTGTTATATTATCGTTGTGCATCCGCGAAAGGAATAATTTTGATTAGGAACTTTATCGTTTCATTCGCCACATTTTGTGCGCGGACTTTAGTGTTTGCTGTTTTCGCACTCCCCGTTACAGCTGCGGATTTGTTGCTATTCCCCAGCATCACATCGATACATCAATCCAAAACGGACGCTGAATTAGCCGCCAAAAAATTTGTTCCCACAGTCGACATTTTCTACACTGCCGAATTCAATCAAACTCGCTTTTTGGCCGAATTCAAGGCTTCTTCCCGCGAAAAAGAGTTGGAGCGCTTGCAGATCGGCTGGCATATCCTGCCGGGCAAAACGCTGTGGGCAGGGCGTTTTCATAATCCGCTCAGCTTTTGGAATACCCAAACACACCATGGCGATTTTCTGCAGTCGTCGCTTAGCCGCCCAACCATTGCCAACTACGAAGATGCGCACGGGCCGCTTCCCGCCCATATCAGCGGTTTTCTGCTTGAAAGCTCCCGCACCGCAGGCGATTCTGAGATCAGTTACATGGCGGGTCTGGGCATAGGCCCCACTTTCAACGTAACGCTCCAACCGCTCGATCTGCTCGACCCCTCTAAACCGGGAAAAATCGCCGCCAGCTTTCGTCTGGGCTACTATCCGGAAGTCGGCAACCCTGACCAATTCGGCGCCGCGCTCGGCTACGCCCGGATTCCGGTAAGTAATGTGTTGCAGATTGATGAAGTGCGGCAAACCGTGTTCAGCGCTTTCTTGAACTTTGAGAAAGACAAGTTTCACTTAACGGGGGAATTATTCATTTTCGATGATCGTGTGTCAGGCGCAACCAACACATCCCGGTACACGACGGTCAGTGCCTATGTGCAACCGGAATACAAGCTGGGCGAAAGCGGGAGGACCACCGTATTTGGCCGCGTAGAAAGTACCCCGCATGCGGCTCACGATGGGTATTTTTCATTGCTACCCGAATTTTCGCCTTTCCAGTCGATGGTCGGCCTCCGTTTCGACCTCACACCAGCGCAGGCGATCAAGGTCGAAGCGGCAAGAACGCGCCGCCAGGACGGCCTTGAATTCAACTCTATCAGCGCTCAATGGAGCATGATCTTACCGCTGTGAAAAATATTATTGCCATTCTGCTTGCCGCCTGTGTGCTGCCAGCGACGGCTATGGTGCATGCCGAGGAGCAGCGCATCGTGATCGTTGCAAGCGCGGAGTCCGGCATCCAGGCCATATCGGCCCAAGAAGTGCGCCGCGCTTATCTCGGGGCCAGCATCGTGCTGGATGGCGTTGAAATAAAGCCGCTGCGCAATCAAACCGATAAATTGGCGGAACAGGTGTTTTTGCAAAAAGTCCTGTTCATGTCCACCGAAGCTTATGAGCGGCAACTCCTCGCGCGCGCGTTCCGCGGTGAGAGCCGCCCGAAGGACTATGAAAGCCTCACCGATCTGCTTGCCGCGTTGCAGAACGACAATGCAGCCATCACTTTCATGCTGTATGGAACAGCTGTCACTACTCCCGAAATCCGCATCATCGGCAATCCATGAGCACATCTCGGGCCAAGCGTTTTTTTTCCAGCTACGTCGGGCGCATGCTGCTTGGGATGCTGGCCATACACACCGTTCTGGTGCCGCTGGTATTTGTTGGTGGATTTCTCATCCTGCAACGAGATTATCAATCCCAATTCGTCAATCATGCGCGCTCGCAATCCTACTTGCTGGCAAATCTGATCAGTGAGAACCCGAAGCCGGCCAGAATAAAGGGCATCATTAACGATCAATTACTGGCCGGACAAGTGGCGCTGGCAGAATTCAAAAGCTTCGACGATCCCGCCAACGACGATTTCAGAGAAGATTTTTTCTTCGGCCAGGGCGGCGACAAGATTTATCACCTCATCGTGCCGGTGTCAGGTCCGGACGATCAACTGATCGGCAAGCTGCGGGTCGGCTTTGACGAGACTCCGGTGGAGGAGCACCTCAAACATGTCTACCGCTGGGGAGTGCTGGTGGGGCTGGGTTTCATCGCCGTGTCGCTGTTGTTCGTGTTTTTTTTCGGCCATCGCTTGACGCGCTCGGTGCGCCAGTTATGCGATGCCGCGCGACGTATCGCCAACGGCAGCATCAATGAGCGCCTGGTGCTTTCCACCAACATCAACGAAGTACACGATATGGCGGTAGCCCTGGAATACATGCGCGGCAAGCTGGTCGCGCGCGAGCAGGAAATTGCGTTGCATGCGGCACGACAGAGTGCCGTGCTGGATACTGCAGACGAAGGCATCATCACTCTCGATGAAGAATGCTTCATCCAGAGCCTGAATCTCGCCGCAGAGCATATATTCGGTTACCGTAAAGAAGAGTTGGTTGGCACCTCGTTCTCCAAGCTGATCATACCGGGCGATATCGAACGCTTCATTTCTCCGGATGGCGAGCCCATTCTGCTATCGCGTCAAGAACTCACCGGCTTGCGCAAATCCGGGGAAATATTTTTTCTGCTGCTCTCGATCAGCGAAGGCAATGTCAGCAATACCCGGTTTTTTACGGTGATGGCACGAGACAATAGCGAGCGCCACATTTTCGAAAGCGAGCTGGAATTTCTGGCCACCCACGATACCCTGACCGGCTTGCCCAACCGGGCATTGCTCTATGATCGCCTGCAGCAGGCGATCACCCAGTGCGCCCGGGCCAAGAAGCGGGTAGCGTTATTATTCATCGACCTTGACCGCTTCAAAAGCATCAACGACACGCTGGGTCACGCTGCCGGTGACATTGTCTTGAAACAGGTGGCCGAACGCTTGCGTAGTTGTTTGCGTGAGGGTGACTCGGTTGCTCGCAACGGAGGTGACGAATTCACGGTGGTGCTGCCGATGCTCAACGACCCCGGCGATGCTGCGGTGATCGCACAAAAAATTCTCGCCACGCTGGTGCAGCCTTTAATGCTGAATACCGGAGAACTTTTGGCCGGGCACCCGAACGAAGAGGTTTTCATCGGCGGCAGTATCGGCATCAGCCTCTATCCGAACGATGGCAGCGATGCTGACAGCTTGCTTAAAAATGCCGATGCCGCCATGTATCGGGCCAAGGCAGCCGGAAACGCTTACCGGTTCTACACCACTTAAGTTCCGGGCATATCACCGCCCCGAACCCTATCAAACTGTCAGCAACGCGTTCCGCAGCGCGTCCGTTTGTTCTGCTTGGGCGAGCGCCGCACCGCTGATCCAGAACATATCCTCGGCACGGCTGCCCAAGGTGTTGATTTTGGCGCGGTGCAGGCGGATGTCGTGTTTGTCCAGAATCAGCGCGATGCGCGCCAATAGTCCTGGACGATCTCCCGCAATCAGGGAGAGCATATGCATTCCATGGTGGTCCGGTTTGATCTCGACCTCGGTGGTGATCGGGAAGTGTTTTAGTTGACGGCTGACGCGTCCCGTCGCGGCAAGTGCTATCGGTTTGGCCTGCACGATTTGCTGCGCCAGTTCGAATTCGATATAGGTCATGATGTCGCGATATGCCGTGTTGCCGCGTGCCGCTTCCATGATCTGGAAGCTGTTCAACGCGTAGCCATGCTGGGTGGTGTGGATCTTGGCCTCGACGATGGTGTAATTCGTGCGCGCAAAAAAATCACAAATGCGCGCGAACAGTCCGCGCTGATCGGTGCAATACACCATCACCTGCAAGCCTTCGCCGACACGGCTTAACCGCGCCTTCACGATAGGAACGGCGGTGTTCGCCTTGAACGCCAGCAGGCGGGTATGCCAGGCGATTTCCTGCGCTTGGTGATCCAGAAAATAGCTATCATCGAGCTGTGCCCATAACAATTGATAGGACTCTGCCGCCAGCGCATAAAGGTTGAGCGTGGCAGCGGCCTGCTTGCGGATATCGTCAAGGTGATTGGTGACTTTGCCATCGCTCAGAAAGCGCCGGGTTGCACGGTACAGGTCTTCTATCAGCTTGGCTTTCCATGCATTCCATATTTTCGGGCTGGTACCGCGCACGTCGGCAACCGTCAACAAATACAGCGCGACCAGATAACGGTCGTTTTTGATTTTTGCGGCAAAATTTGCGATCACCTCGGGGTCGGATAAATCCTGCTTCTGTGCGGTGGCGGAAAGGCTGAGATGTTGCTCGACCAGCCATACCACCAAGTCGCTATCGTCACGGCTGAGTTGATGCTGCGTGCAAAAAGCACGGGCATCTTTCTTGCCCAGTTGCGAATGGTCGCCGCCGCGTCCTTTGGCGATGTCGTGGAAAAGTCCGGCGACATACAGCACTTCGGGACGGGCGAATTCGCTCATCAATTGGCTGCATAACGGGATTTCATGGGCATATTCCGGCACCGCGAAACGGCGCAGGTTGCGCACCACCATCAGGATGTGTTCATCCACCGTATAGACATGAAACAGGTCGTGCTGCATCTGCCCGACGATGCGTCCGAACGCGGGGATATAGTGACCCAGAATGCCGTATTGATTCATGCGCCGCAACGCGTGGATGACCCCCTGCGGTTGGCGCAATATTTCCATGAAACGCGACCGGTTCAGCGGATTGCGGCGAAACGCCGCATCGATCCGGTGCTGCGCACGCCACAGCGCACGCAGTGTTTTCGCGCTGAGGTCGGTTAGCTCGGGGTGTTTTTGCATGAGTTGGAACAATTCAAAAATCGCTTCTGGCAAGTGCTCGAATAAATTCTCATCGCGGATTTCCAGCAAGGTGTCGATGACGCGGAATCGTTCGTTCAGCGCGTGCTGCGGGGGTGCTTCATGGAACAAATAATCATGTAGATGCTGCAACAGGATGGTGTTGAATTGGCGCACCGCCAGCCTGGTCCGGTAGTAACGTTGCATCAAATGCTCGCTGGCGCGGCGGTTGGCTGAGGCGGTGATGCCCATTTGTTCGGCGAGCGGAGTCTGAAAGTCGAATATCAAACGGTCCTCGCGCCGTTTTGCAAAGTAGTGCAAACGCGTGCGCAGTGTTTGCAGCAGGGTGTCGTGGCGGGCGATTTGGCGCGCCTCGGCAAGACTGATCAGCCCCGCCTGGGCAAGCTCCGTCCAGCGTGTGCCCAAGCCTGCCGCGCGACTGATCCAGGTGATGGTTTGCAGATCGCGCAAGCCGCCCGGGCTTTCTTTCAGATTGGGTTCGAGGTTGTAATCCGCATCGACAAAGCGTGCGTGCCGTTGCCGCTGCTCATGCTGCTTGGCGAGGAAAAATTTGCGCGGATCCAAGTGTTGTTGCACGGCGTCTTGCAATTCCTTGAACAGATTTTTATCGCCGCTAAGCAGGCGCGCTTCGAGCAGGTTGGTTTGCACGGTGATGTCGGCGGCTTCGCTCAGGCACTGCGCCACAGTACGGATGCTGTGTCCGACTTCCATGCCGATGTCCCACAGCATCCCGATCAACTCGTGCAACTTTTGCTGCAAGGTGGAATCCGGCTCGGCATCCAGCAGGATCAGCAAGTCGATGTCAGATCTGGGATACAACTCGCCGCGCCCGTAGCCACCCACAGCCACGAGGGAAATATTGCCAGGCAGGGCGAGTTCTTGCCAGACACGGCGCAGATATTGGTCGATGAGATGACTGTGCGCGCTCAACAAGCGCGCCGCTTTGCCGTGCTGTAAGAAGTTTTGTTCAAGAGCCAGGCGATCGCTACGCAATGACTCGCGCAACTCGGCTACATTGTTAGAGCGGAGGGGGGGGAGGGCAGCCATCGGAAACGGTCAATACTTCAAAGCCGCTATCGGTGACGAGGATGGTGTGCTCGTATTGCGCCGACAGGCTGTGATCCTTGGTGACCACGGTCCAGCCGTCGCCGAGTTGCTTGATACCCGCTTTGCCGGCATTGATCATCGGCTCGATGGTGAAAATCATGCCGGGTTCGAGTCTCAATCCGGTTTTCGGGCGACCGTAATGCAACACTTGCGGCTCTTCGTGAAAAACTTTGCCGATGCCATGTCCGCAGAATTCGCGCACCACGCTGTAGCCCAACGGTTCGACAAAGCTCTGGATAGCATGGCCGATGTCGCCCAGCGTCGCGCCCGGTTTGACCACGCGTATGCCGCGCCATAGTGACTGCCAGGTGATCTCGCATAACCGTCTGGCCTGGATCGACGGCTCGCCGACGTAGAACATGCGGCTGCTATCCCCGTGATAACCGCCCTTGATGACGGTGATGTCCAGATTGACGATGTCGCCGTTCTTGAGCACCTTGTCGCTCGGCACGCCGTGGCATACCTGATGATTGATCGAGGTGCAAATCGATTTCGGATAGGGCGTGTGCCCGCCGGGCGCGTAGTTGAGCGGCGCAGGAATGGCTTGTTGCACCGTGACGATCAAATCGTGGCAGAGCTTGTCCAGCTCGTTGGTGGTCACGCCCGCCTTGACGAACGGAGCGATGTAATCGAGTACCTCGCTGGTCAGGCGGCCGGCGACGCGCATTTTCTCGATTTCTGCTGGGGTCTTGATGGAAACTGACATATTTGTTGAGTTGATTACAGGATACCCAAGAATATCACGCGACGCTGATTGCCGACAATTCTGATTGGGAACTAAACTTGCGCGGTGTTAGACTTAATCCTTGCAGCAAATTTTGAACAAACCATTAATCTCGGAGACAACATGAAGAAATCGTTAGCAATCGCCTTGTTCCTATCTGCCAGCGTAAATGCCTGTGCCGTAAATGATGGCGCGCTGATCGGCGGCGCGATCGGTGGCGCAAGCGGCGCGGCAGTGGGTTATGACGTGGGCGGTCGGGATGGTGCAATCATCGGTGGCGCGATCGGTGGCGCAGTCGGCGCTGCGGTAGGGGCATAGTCAAAGCGGCTCCGTGCAGCAACCAGCGAGCGGTGAGGGTGATGAATATCGTGACGCTCGCGGTGATCGGGGCGAAGGTGATCATGGCGATCATCACCGCAAGAAACATGAGCATGACGACGAAGAACATGACGATGAAGAGGATTGATTAACTTCGATTCGTAGTAAAGCAGAAAGGCACGGCAACGTGCCTTTTGTTTTTTGGCTCATCGCTGCATGGGCTATTTCCGGTACTTGCGGATCAAACCGACCAACACCCCGAAGATTTCCAGCGTGCCGTGCGGGCGGATGACCGGATAGGCCTGGTTGGCGGGACACAGGATGAAATGACCGCGCTCTTTATTCAAAGTCTTCAATGTGAACTCGTTGTCGACGATCGCCACCACGATGTCGCCGATGTTGGCGGACATGCGTTTCTCGACGACCGCGATATCGCCATCATGGATACCGGCTTCGATCATCGAGTCGCCCTTGACCGGAATCAGCGTGGTTCTGGATGGTGTATCGATCAGCATTTCGTCGATGATGAAGAACTCACCTTGGGTGGCGGTTACGGGAACCGGCATTCCCGCCTGAACAGAAGATTCGGCCAGGGGGCGGGCGAAGAACGATCGGGTCGGAACCCACACCCCATCCGGGGTGCGCTCGATCAAGCTGGCGGCACTCAAGCGGGTCAGGATGGCTTTGACCCAGGACTTGGAAGCAATGCCGAACACCTCGCACAGCTTGGCGTAAGAGGGAATGCTTTTCCAGTCGGCGTAATAGTCCTGGAGTTTGGCAAGATACTCGGCGTCTTTTGGATTGAAGTCAGTCATGGCAAGATTGATACAGAACGAACGTGCTGTGCAGTGTAAAGAACGAACGTTCTTTTGTCAATCAGGATGATTTCTTTCCTTAAGGAATCTACCCTTTTAAATCTACTTTTCTACGATTTCATCCATGTAGTGCAAGCCAGCCAGAATTTGCGCAGCGGGGTAAGCGAGATGCGTTCCTTCAGTACATGGCAGCCGCTGGCGACTACTTCATCCAGCGTGGCGCGGTAGATCGCGGCCATGATCAGGCCGGTGCGCTGTGCTTTGCGATCCGCTGCGGGGAGATGCTCCAATGCTTGCTGGTAGTAGCGTTGCGCGCGTTCGATCTGGAACGCCATCAGCTTTTGGAAATTTTTGGTTTCTTTTGCATTCAGAATATCCGCCGCAGTCACGCCGAATTGTGCCAGCTCGTCCATCGGCAGATAGATGCGATTGCGTCGCGCGTCTTCGCCGACATCGCGGATGATGTTGGTGAGCTGGAAGGCGATGCCGAGGTCATGGGCGTATTTCTGTGTGTGGCGGTCGGTGTAGCCGAAAATCTCTGCTGCGAGCAGCCCGACCACCGAAGCGACGCGGTAGCAATATAGTTGCAGCGATTTGAAATCGGCATAGCGCGGTTGGTTGAGATCCATCTCCATACCGTCGATGATTTCCAGCAAGTGTTCCTGTGCCAGATGAAATTGCTGCACCACTGGAACCAATGCTTGCGCGACCGGGTGCTGCGGCTTGCCGCCATAGATTTCAGCTACTTGTGCGCGCCACCAGTTGAGCGTGGTGCGCGCCACTTGTTCATCCGAGCATTCGTCCACCACGTCATCCACCTCGCGGCAAAAGGCATACAGCGCGGTGATGGCGCGGCGTTTGTCCGGCGGCAGGAACATGAAGCTGTAGTAGAAACTCGATCCGCTGGCAGCGGCTTTGTCCTGGCAGTATTGATTTGGATCCATGTCAGTTTTCAAAATTAATATGGAGCACTCTTGGCCAGCATGATAACCCAGTCGAACGGCCTCAATACCGGGCGGTGGCGGAACATGTCGTACTGCGCACTTTCCAGTTTGGAGAGTATGCGCAGCCCACCCGCGATGATCATGCGCATCTCCAGCCCGATACGTCCCGTGAGTATGCTGCCCAAAGGCTTTCCCGAAATCATCATGGCGCGCGCGCGACCCACCTGGAACTTCATCAGTTCGCGCCACGCATCGTCGGTGATGCCTCGTGCGATATGGTCTTCACTCACGCCGTATTGCGCGAGCTCATCCAGCGGCAGGTAGATGCGCCCGATCGCGTAATCCTTGGCGACATCCTGCCAGAAGTTGATCAGTTGCAAGCTGGTGCAGATCGCATCCGAGTAAGAAATATTTTGCGGAGTGGCTTCTTCGTACAGATGCAACAATAATCTGCCCACCGGGTTGGCGGAGCGGCGGCAGTAGTCGAGTACTGCGTCGAAGTTGGCGTAACGTTTTTTCACCACGTCCTGCGAGAACGCATCGAGCAAATCATAAAGCGGCTGCATCGGCAGCGCGTGTTGGTGAACTTCTGCGGCGAGGTTCTGGAACAGCGGGGTGAGCGGAGTTTTATTGTTTTTAATGCTCGCCAGTTCGGCGCGGAACTCGTCGAGCCGCTTCAGGCGCTCCTCGTTGGATAACTCACCTTCATCGGCGATGTCGTCCGCTACGCGCGCAAAATGATAGATCGCCGCGACCGGCTTGCATAGCCGTTTGGGCATCAGGATGGAAGCGACGGGGAAGTTCTCGTAGTGATCGATCGACACCTAGATATTCCAAAGTTACAGTAGATCGTTACGGTGCAGCATGAACACAAATTTATCCCCCGCGCTGACATCCAGCCAGGTGAATGGCAGGTCGGGGTAAGCGGCTTCCAACACGTCGCGGTTGTGGCCGATCTCGACGATCAATATGCCACTCGGATTGAGATGCTGCGCGGCTTGTTCGAGGATGATGCGCGTGGCATCCAGCCCGTCATGGCCGCTACCGAGTGCCATTTCCGGTTCGTGCCGGTATTCCTGCGGCAGCGCGGCGACTGATCCGGCATCCACATAGGGGGGGTTGCTGATGATCAGGTCATATTGTTTACTATCAAGTTTGGCGAACAAATCCGATTCGATCAGGCTCACGCGGTCTTGCAGTTCATAGTCGGCGACGTTGCGTTCGGCGACGGCCAGCGCGGCCGAAGACAAGTCCACCGCGTCCACGCTGGCAGAGGGGAAGGCATGTGCGGCAAGGATGGCGAGGCAGCCGCTGCCGGTGCACAAGTCCAATACGTTGCCGATATTTTCCGGTTCGGTGACCCACGGGCTGAGTTGTTCGAGCAACAATTCGGCGATGAACGAGCGCGGCACGATGACCCGTTCATCCACGTAAAAACTGAATTCGCCCAATAACGCCTGATGGGTCAGGTAGGCCGCAGGGATGCGATGTTCGACGCGCCGATGAATGATGTTCAATACCTCGGTGCGCTCGCTGTCGGTCAGGTGTGTATCGAGAAAAGGCTCCAGTCTGTCCAGCGGCAAATGCAGCGTATGCAGGATCAGGTAAGCGGCTTCGTCGTAGGCATCGCTGCTGCCGTGCCCGAAAAATAGTTTGGCCTGATTGAAGCGGCTCACCGCAAAACGCAGATAGTCGCGCACGGTGTGCAGCGTTATGGAGGCTTCAAAAAAATAGTTGCTCATTTGCTCAGCAAAATTTCCAGCGTGCGCTGATAGGTGAGCTTGAGCGGTTCGATGTCGGCCACGCCGACGCATTCGTTGAGTTTGTGGATGGTGGCGTTCAATGGCCCGAACTCGATAACCTGCGGGCAGATGTCGGCGATGAAACGCCCATCCGAGGTGCCGCCGCTGGTGGAAAGTTCCGGCGTGATGCCGTAACACTGCTCGATCGCGCGGCTGATCGCGGCCACCAGGCTGCCTTTGGCGGTGAGATACGGCTTGCCTGACAACTCCCAGTGTAGGTCATACGTTACGCCGTGTTTGTCCAAGATCGCGTGGACTTTGTCTTTCAGGCCTCGCTCGGTGCTGGCGGTGGAGAAACGGAAATTGAACCATATCTCGACCGTGCCGGGGACGACATTGGTCGCGCCGGTGCCGCCGTTCATGTTGGATATCTGCCAGGAGGTGGGCGGAAAATATTCGTTGCCATTGTCCCAGGTGGTGGCGGCGAGTTCGGCGATCGCCGGCGCGACCATGTGGATCGGGTTTTTCACCAGGTGCGGATACGCGATGTGGCCCTGGATGCCTTTGACGATCAGCGTGCCGGACAGCGAGCCGCGCCGCCCGTTCTTGATCATGTCGCCGACCAGCTTGTTCGAGGTGGGTTCGCCGACGATGCAATAGTCGATCGTCTCGCCGCGTGCGCGTAGCGCTTCAACCACGCGCACCGTGCCGTCCACCGCCACACCTTCTTCGTCGGAGGTGATCAGCAGCGCGATCGACCCATTGTGTTTCGGGTGCTGCGCGAGGAACGCCTCGATGGCGGTGATGAATGCCGCGATGGAAGTCTTCATGTCGGCCGCACCGCGTCCGTATAACAAACCATCGCGTATGGTCGGTTCGAACGGCGGGCTGAACCAGTTCTCCACCGGCCCGGTAGGCACCACGTCGGTGTGCCCGGCAAACACCACGACGGGACTGGCCGTGCCGCGCCGCGCCCATAAATTGTCCACACTGCCGAAACGCATGCGCTCTATCTTGAAACCGAGTTTTTCCAGGCGTTCGATGAGGATGTCCTGACAGCCTGCGTCATTGGGCGTAAGTGAGCGGCGGGCGATCAGGGCTTTGGCAAGCTGCAGTGTGTCAGACATGGTGAGAATCAGTCATGGTTGAGTGTTATGAGGATAGATTAAAAATTTTAGAATAAACCGCTTCGTCAAAGCCGACATGCAGAAGCTTGCCGTTTTGTTCCAGCACGGGCCGTTTGATGGCGCTGGTTTTTTCCAGCATCAGCGCGAGCGCGGCATTCGCGTCTTGAATGCTTTGTTTGCGCTGCTCCGGCAGGCCTCGCCAGGTCAAGCCGCTGCGATTGATCAGCTTGGTCCAGTCGGTTTGTTGCAGCCAGGCTTGCGCGGTTGCGGCATCCAGGCCTTGCTTTTTAAAGTCGTGAAATTCTACGGCGATGTCATGTTGCGCCAGCCAGTCGCGCGCTTTTTTAACGGTGCTACAGTTGGGAATACCATACAACTTGTTTTTGGAGATGCCCTTCATTTAGGGTCGTTCAGATTAAGCTTGATGCCGCCAAAATCGGCGCTTGGGTTCGGATTTGTCGGAGTGGGCGGGGTGGATCCAAAAACCGGCACTTTCTGGGTGTCGGTGCGCTCCGAAAAATCGACCAGAGAGGCCAAATTGCTTGCCGAATCCGCGTTGCGCAGCGCTTCTTCCTTGGTGATCATTTGTTTCTTGAACAGCTTGTAGAGAGCCTGCTCGAAGGTTTGCGAACCGGCGGAAACGCTCTTCTCGATGGAATCGCGTATCTTGTCGAGCTCATCGTTCTTGATCTGATCGGCTATCAGCGTGGTGTTCAGCAGAATTTCCACGGCGGGCAGCAGCTTGCCTTTCGCGCCGCGTACCAGTCGTTGCGAGATCACCGCGCGCAAGCACATCGACAAGTCTGCCAAAACACCCCGGCGAGATTCATATGGAAAAAAATTCACGATACGGTTCAGCGCGTGATAACTGTTGTTGGCGTGCAGGGTGGTCAGGCATAAGTGCCCGGTCTGCGCAAAGATCAGCGCGTGCTTGAGTGTCTCGCGATCACGCACTTCACCTATCATCAGCACATCCGGGGCTTCGCGCATCCCGCTGGACAATGCGCTTTCATAGGTGCGCGTATCAATGCCGATCTCGCGCTGGTTCACGATGGATTTGTTGTGGCTGAAATAGTATTCGATGGGTTCTTCGATGGTCAGAATATGGCCGCTCGTGGAGTTGTTGCGATGCTCGATCATGGAGGCGAGCGTGGTGGATTTCCCGGAACCGGTCGCGCCGACCACCAGCACCAAGCCGCGCTGTTCCATGACCAGTTCTTTTAAAATGTTGGGTAGGTTGAGGTCTTCAGAGCTTCCGATCTTGGCTTTGATATGGCGAATCACGATGGCAACGTCGCCGCGCTGACGGAAAACGTTGACGCGAAAATTGCCGATACCTGGGGCACGGAAAGAGAAGTTCATCTCCAGATGGGTTTCGAAAGCTTCGATCTGTTTCGGTGACATCATCTCGTAGGCGATGCGTTTCACGACCTCGGCATCCAGAGTCTGAGCGTTCACCGGCATGGTGACACCGTCGATCTTGATGTTGACCGGTGCTCCTACCGAAAAGAACAAATCTGAAGCCTGTTTGCTTGCGGCCAGTTGCAGTAATGGTGTGACGATCATGACTTCTCCTTTTGGTAATGGCGTAGGGGCGTAAGGCATTACGCCCTCACCATTGCCGCCATGACGTTAGGGCGTATTGCCATACGCCCCTACGTCAAATCCCCCGCAACAATTCGTTGATACCCACCTTGGACAAGGTCTTGGCATCGACCTTCTTCACGATCGCCGCGCAGTACAAACTGTAGCTGCCGTCCTTGGAAGGCAGGCTGCCGCTGACTACCACAGAGCCGGATGGTACTCGTCCGTAGCTGACCTCGCCAGTTTCGCGGTCGTAGATCTTGGTGCTTTGGCCGATGAACACGCCCATCGAGATCACCACGTTATCTTCTAGAATCACGCCTTCCACGATTTCCGAACGTGCGCCGACGAAGCAGTTGTCGCCGATGATGGTCGGATTGGCCTGTATGGGTTCCAGTACACCGCCGATACCGACGCCACCGCTTAAATGCACATTCTTGCCGATCTGCGCGCAGGAACCGACGGTCGCCCAAGTGTCCACCATGGTGCCTTCATCGACATACGCGCCGATATTCACATAGGACGGCATCAGTATCACGTTCTTGGCAATGAAGGCGCCTTTGCGCGCAGCAGCAGGAGGCACCACGCGGAAGCCGCCTTCGCGAAAATCGCGGCTGTTGTAATCGGCAAACTTGGAAGGAACCTTGTCGTAGTAGTTGGTGAACCCGCCCTTGATAAAGGCGTTGTCTTCCAGGCGAAACGACAGCAGCACAGCCTTTTTCAGCCATTGATGCGTGACCCATTGCCCATTTATTTTTTCCGCGACGCGCAGCTTGCCTTGGTCGAGTTGGGTGATGACGCTATCGACCGCTTCTTTGAGTTGCGCATCGGCATTGCGCGGAGTGATTTCGGCGCGGCGTTCAAAACCTTGTTCGATGATTTGTTGCAATTGATCCATGATGATTTCCGGTTTATTAAAATTGTTTGTTGGTAGGGGCGTAAGGCCTTACGCCCGTACGCCATACGTCCCTACAAATTCGGCGATGCGCTGCGCGGCTTCTACGGTTTCTTCAGTGCTTGCAACCAGCGCCAGGCGCACAAAATTTTCACCGGGATTTACACCATTCGCGCTGCGCGCAAGATAACTGCCCGGCAATACGGTCACATTATAGTCGCGATATAAGCCTTGCGCGAAGGCGGTGTCGGTGATCGGCGTGCGTAACCCTGCTTCTGACAGATTAATCCAAAGGTAGAATCCGGCGTCCGGCATCGTGACCGGCAACACCGGTTTCAGTATCTCCGCCACCTCGGCGAATTTCTCCGCATACAGGCGGCGGTTTTCCGTAACGTGTGCTTCGTCATTCCAGGCGGCGATGCTGGCAGCCTGTATCGCCGGGTTCATCGCCGAGCCGTGGTAGGTGCGGTACAGCGCAAATTTTTCGATGACCTTGGCATCGCCCGCAACAAAGCCGGAACGCATGCCCGGCACGTTGGAACGTTTCGACAAGCTGGAGAATGCGACCAAATTCTTATAGTCGCTGCGGCCCAGGCAATGAGCGGCCTGCAGCGCGCCCAATGGTTTTTCAGAAAAATAAATCTCGGAATAGCATTCATCCGAGGCGATCAAAAAGCCGTGGCGGTCGGACATTTCAAACAGTGTTTTCCATTCCTCCAATGGCATCACGCGCCCGGTCGGATTGCCGGGTGTACACACGTAAACAAGCTGGGTGCGTTGCCAAACGTGGCCCGGCAATTGCGAAAAATTCAACGCAAAGTCGTTCTCCGGCAAAGTGTTGAGGAAGAGGGGCGTGGCTCCGGCCAGGAATGCGGCGCCTTCGTAAATCTGGTAGAACGGGTTGGGGCAGACCACGGCGGGATTACCCTTGCTGCGATCGACAACCGCTTGTGCAAAAGCGAATAGCGCTTCGCGGCTGCCGTTCACCGGCAACACCTGGGTCTTGGCATTTAGCGCTGGAATGCCATAGCGTGCGGCCAGCCAGTTGGCTATCGTACTGCGCAACTCGTCGCTCCCGGCGGTTGTGGGATAATTCGCCAGCCCGCCGAGATTGTTCGTCAACGCATCGCGAATGAATTGCGGAGTGGGGTGTTTCGGTTCGCCGATGGACAGGCTGATGGCCCGATAGTCCGGGTTGGGTTGAACTTCGCGAAACAGCGCGGCGAGTTTCTGGAACGGGTAGGGTTGTAAACGATCGAGGTCGGGATTCATTACGTTTTTGTCCTGAAAAATTCTAGCCACAGAGAGCATAGAGCACACAGAGACTCATGATATTACTGCATGGCACACACGGTGCCGTTTCGGTATATACGGCAAGATTGTCAACCTAAGGTTTTCTCTGTGAACTCTGCGTTCTCTATGGCTTGCTTCTGATGTTTTAGGTCTTTAGATAGTAGAAATTGTTGCGCATTATAAGGGTCGAGCCTGTGACATCAAAACAAAATGTATTGCCGGTTGCCGGAATCCTGAGCGGTGCGCTGGTGTGGGGGCTGATCTGGTATCCCTACCGGGTGTTGCAGGAAGCCGGCGTGACCGGCCCGCTGGCGACGCTGACCACCTATCTGCTGGCGATGCTGTGCGGTGCGTTCATGCTGCCGCGGGTGTGGCGCGAACTGCGCCTGTACTATAAAGTCAGGGCCGGCTGGTGGGCAATCGGCTTGGTGTTTAGTGCGGGCTGGGCGAATCTGGGTTATGTGCTGGCGATGCTGCACGGTGAAGTGATGCGCGTGCTGTTACTGTTCTATCTCGCGCCGTTGTGGACGATTTTGTTTTCCTATTGGCTGCTGGGTGAGCGGCTCAATCGCTACGGCTATTTGGTCATGGCGCTGTCCTTCAGCGGTGCAGCCATCATGTTGTGGCAACCGCAACGCGGTTTGCCGCTGCCGCAAAATATTTCCGAGTGGATAGGGCTGTCGGCGGGCATGAGTTTTGCTCTCTCCAATGTGGTATCACGGCGTGCCGCGTATTTAAGCGTAGAGGCGAAGTCTTACGGTGTGTTATTGGGTACGGTTTTGCTGACCGCACCAATGTTGTGGTGGCAAGGCGGGGTAACTGCTCAACTGCTGGGGGTGGGTGCGCAATCTTGGCTGGTACTCGGGTTGCTCGGCATTGCACTGTGCGCCACCAGTGTTGTCGTGCAGTATGGGGTCACCAATATGCTGTCCAACCGCGCCATGCTGTTGTTTTTGTTCGAGCTGGTGGTCGCTGCGGTTTCGTCATACTTCCTCGCCAATGAGGCGATGCAACTGCGCGACTGGTTAGGCGCGTTGCTTATCGTTTCCGCCAGTTTGTTATCGGGGAAATTACATGTGGGGGAAAAAATTGAGTAGGGATCCGTCGCGTCTTTCCCTATGCTGGGAATCTTTCCCTATGCTGGGAATTAAAGCCAGATAATTTTAATTTCCGGATATTCGCGGCATCTTGTAATATACCGGGTGAATCGATTGCATTGAATTTGACGGAATGCGCAACTCGCTGATTATTTGAAAATGAAAAACATTCCGACATCCGCCGAGATAAACGACCTTTTCGCCAACAGTGACTCGGGCACTGCTTGGGCGAAGGCGGTTGGTATTCTCGGCCGCAGCAACCCAGGTTATGACACGTCATTGATCAAAACCGTTTTTGATGACGTCATGTGCCTGTTCCGCGGCGAATATCCCGGATACAGTTCCATCAAGACGCTCTACCACGACAAACCGCACACACTGGACGTTTTCCTGTGCTCAGTCAGGTTGATGCATGGTGTGCAAATTTCCGGCACCCGTCTGACCGACGAAGAGATGACGCTGATCATGATCGCTGCGTTGATGCACGATATCGGCTATTCACAACTGGACGGCGAGGAAGGCGGTACCGGCGCCCAATACACGCAGACCCATGTCAAACGCGGCATCGCATTCATGAGGCGCTACCTCGTCGAACGGCATTTGCCCTTGAAATT
>JAYVKW010000038.1:0-17948 GCA_043768015.1 Gallionella sp. | reverse complement strand
GTCAAATAAAAATCCACCCCAGCACGCATCGCCTGCTCGCGATGCTTCTCGGTCGAACGCGAGGTAATCATGATGATGGGCAGATGCCGCGTGGCCGCTTCCATGCGCAGATGTTGGGCGAGCTCCATGCCGTTCATGTTCGGCATTTCCATGTCGGTGCAGACCAGGTGAGGTTCGAAGGATTTAAGCACACGGATCGCCTCCATGCCATCCCCCGCGCCTTTGACCTCATAGGCGGCATCCTGAAGAAGTTGCATCAGCCCCTTGCGTACCGAAAGGGAATCGTCCACGACCAGTATCCGGCGCGCCTGAAGACGCGCGGCGGCAGCCAAATCAGCGGCGGCAGCCGTCACCGCAATCGGTTCAGCCAGCAATTCTGGCAGGTTGAGCAAAGGCACCAGTGTGCCGTCGCCCATGATGGTCACTCCCGAGATGCCGTGCACGCGGGGCAGGTATTTCCCCATGTTCTTTACCAGCACGCTACGGCTGTCGATGAGCCGATCCACAAGTATGGCCATGGTGCCGTCGATGGTGCGTATCAGCACTTTCGGCATCGCCGAATAAAGCTCCGCATTGGGGGGAGACGACGGAAAGCCGGTCAGCGGTGCCAAATTGCGAATCGGAAAACTCTCATCGCGGATGATGAAATGCCATACGCCTTCGTCTGGTCCTTGTGATTCGTCTGCGGTTTGTACCTGTTCAACTTGACCGAACCCGCCAGGAAACGCTTCCTTGATATAGTGAATGGGGATTGCAAAGATTTGTTTCCCCGCTTCCACCAGCAAGGTGTGCTGGGTCACCAGCGAAGCCTGGAAGCGCAGCACGACTTCGCACCCCTGCCCGGGTTCGGAACTGAGCTCGACCGTCCCCTTGATGTGGGCCAAGCGTGTGGCGACTACATCCATGCCCACACCCCGCCCGGAAATTTCGCTGATTTTCTCGCGGGTTGAAAACCCGGGCAACAGCACCAGGCGGGCAAGCTCGGGGCGTGTCAACTGCTGGTCGGCACGTATCAATTCCCGGTCTATCGCTTTGGCACGGATACGCTCGTAATCGAGTCCTTTGCCGTCATCGCGTATGGTGACGACGATCCCCGATCCCTGACGCGAGAAATTCAGGTTGATGGTGCCTGTGATGGCTTTCCCCGCTGCAGCCCGGTCATCGGGAAGTTCGATACCATGATCGACCGCATTGCGCAACAAATGGAGCAAGGGATCAGCCAACTTGTTGAGCACGTCTCCGTCCACCTGAATCTCGCCGCCGGTGATGACCAGATCGGCCTGCTTGTCGGTTTGCTGGCATGTCTGGCGCACATTGCGCATCAGGCGCGCAGCAAGCACACTCACCGGGGCAAGACGTGTTGCCACAACCTGATACTGGAGTTCTTTGTTGATATTGGACTGTTGGGCCACTTCGATGCGTAACCTGGTTACGCCAGCCTCGAGGTTGTCCGTCATTTCACGCGCATCGGCAGTTGCTTCGACAAGCGAGCGGGTAGCGCCATGCAGCTCGTTGTAGCGATCCAATTCCAGTGGGTCGAAAGATTTATTGTCCACCGCGTCTGGCGGCGTACCCCTTGCGGGTGCTGTCGGGGTGAGCGACATGCCGCGCAGCATCACCAGCTTTTCGATATCGACGACCCGCTGCTGCACCACGAGATTATGCGCGAGTAATGCCTTGCTGCGGACATTCACATTCGCCACCTGCGATTCAAGCTGCACGATCTTGGTGGTCATTTCGCCAACCAGGCGAAATATTTCATCCACGGTACTGACCGGCACGCGCAACGTCGCCTGTGCCTCGGCTTCTGAAGTGACCGCAGGAACGGCAGCCATGCCCGCTCGCGCAACATCGGACGGGAGAAGAGCAACCTCCACCCGCGCGTCATCAGCCATGCTCCCGATGTCACCTGACTTGACCTTGTTGGCCCAGGCTACGATTTCATTCAGCACCTCAAACGCGTTCTCCGGCGCACTCTCGTCGCCGCGCAGATAGCCGACCATTTGCGCCAGGCAATCACTTGCCGCAACCAGCGATCGTCCCAGTGCGCGGGGAGGCTTTAGCGGATTTTTCTCGAAGTACTCGATCACATCTTCGCTATGGTGCCCGAGTGCCGCGATGCCGCGGATACCCACAATATTGGCTGACCCCTTGAACGAATGCGCGATCCGCTTGGCACTGCGCAAGTCATTGATATCCGCATGGCCTGCGGCAATCCTGGCGGTCAGTGCCGAAAATTGCTCCACGTTGCCCGGGGCTTCGTCGATAAATGCATGGTAGACATCGCGATCGGCATTCTCCGGCACAGCGAGCGATATGTCCTCGATGCTCACACTGACCGGCGCCTCCGCGCTGGCAAGCTGGGTCATCAGCTCTTCAGGCACAACAGGGGGCGAGGTCAATGATTCGATCAGCGCGATGCTGGCATTCTCGTCGAAAGGCTGTGCGAATGAAGGGCTGGCCAGATATTCGGCAAGCGCCATCGAGACATCGAAGTCAGCGGGATCCTGCAGGTATTGGTCCACCAGTGCCGGCCAGACGGCCAGATGCTGACAGGCTTGCCGACGGGCATCTCCTTCCAGAAAAATGACCCCGGGTAAAATTCCGTTGAGCGCGGCACACCAGGCACCCAAACCGGTCATGCCGATCATCTCGGCCGTTTGGCCGATACGCTCCAGTTGGGTGGCATAATCTTCCAGCGCTTCCATCAACAGCGGGTCGTCGCCTGCGGCAGTGGCCATCGTAGCTATCCACCGCTCGAAGTCGGGAGCGGTTTGCGCAAGTTCCCTGCGCATTTCGGAAAAAAACGGTGTGAGCGCTGCTATAGACATAATGGTCCGTATGATCGGTTCATGGGCCGCTTATCGGCCCAGCGGGCCATAAGCATGAACGTTAGCCCTCCATCGGCGGCAGCTTGAACACCGATATCGCGCCCACCAATTTTTGCGAAGCGGACACCAGACTGGCCGCGCTTTGATTTTGCGCCACCAGTTGCTCGGCGGTCTTCTCGGTGAATTGCGCGATCTCGTCCGCAGCCGCACGCAACACCACAGCAATCTTGGTTTGTTCGGCAGAGCTGGTCGCAATGGTGGCGACCAGCCGCACCAGCCGCGCCGTGGCTTCATGGGTTTCGCGCATTCTTTCACCGGCGCTATGCGCCAAGTCTGACTCTTTGACTACTTGCTCGATGGTCTTGTTTACCGTTGCGATAGTGTCATTGGTTTCGACCTGAATGTTCTGCACCAGGTTGGCGATCTGCCCGGTCGCCTGGCGTGAATTTTCGGCCAGGCGCTGAACTTCTTCCGCCACCACCGCAAAGCCCCGCCCCGCCTCGCCCGCCATCGCCGCCTGCATCGCGGCATTCAGCGAAAGCACATGGGTGCGTTCGGAAATGGTGTTGATCAAATTAACGATCTGCGAAATTTCCTGGGAACGTTCACCAAGACGTTTGATGCGCTTTTCCATCTCGGAAATGGTTTCCCGGATGGCGTTCATCCCGACCAAGGTCGCCTGCACGGTTTGCATCGCACTTTCGGTGGACTTGGTGGCCTCAGCCGCAGCCCGGTTGGAATCGCGGGCAAATATCGCCACCTCGCCAATTGAGGCCATCGCGGTTTCCAGGTTGGAAATCAGCCTCACCACGATGACATCTTCTTCCTTCGCCATCTCATTCACCACGTCCGATTGCTGCTTCATGCGTTCCGATGCGTCTTCCACGACACCGGCAATTTTGGTCACATGATGCAACACGGTCGCGGTGACATCGGTCAGCTGGTTAATGGCGTCACCCAGGGTGCCGATGATGTCTTCGGTCACCGGTGCGCGCACCGTCAAATCCTTCTCCGATAAAGCCCCCATGGCGGCAAACAGCCCGATCACGGAATTATTGATACGCTCGTTTTCACTTGTGGTCGCTTTAAGGGTGGAAATACGATCATCGATCAGCTTGTCAAATGCGCGTCCCAAGGAACCGATCTCGTCCTGGGTACGGAGATTCACGCGCACATCATAATGCCCTCCCTCGACCTTGCTGATCGCCTGCCGCAACTGGTTCAGCGGATTCATGACGCGTCGATATAGGTTGTATGCGAGCAGCGACAAAAGAATCATTGCCGCAACCAGCACCGCTGGGATGGTATTGCTTGCGTGTAGTGCGGCGGCATCTACAGCCTTGCGTGAATCCACTATCTCGCTGGCGATCAAACTGTTCACCGCAAATTGGTCGGCTTTCAGCTTTTTGAACGCTTCGCTGAACGCACTGTACTGTGCTTCAGCACTCACAATATCTGTTTGTGCGAGCGCGGCGATACTCTGGGCCGACTTCGCATAGACACCCGCATCAGCGCTGACGATTGCAATCGCCTGGCGGGGTTTCCCCGCAAGTCCGTTGTTAGTGACCCTGCCGGCCAGCGCTTTGAGGTGCTCATTCAAGTCATTGGCCGCTTCCTTGTAGGCCGTCGCATCGCCATTTTTGGACGCACGCAGGATTTGCAACACGTCGGCGCGTACCGCATCCTGCTCCATGCCGCCCTGCATATACGTGTTGATCGCCTCTAATTTGCTATGCGTTTCCACAAGGTCGTTGGCAAGTTCAACGTTACTGTAATAACCGAACCCTCCCACCAGCGCGGTGAACAACAGCGAAAGAAAACTGAAGCCTATCAATTTGGCGCGTATGGTTACAAACATAAAGTTCTCCTGGAATACCGATCAGAGCTTCTGTAAAAACTCATCACAGCACTCCGATCGAGTGCGTTGATGAGCATAAATATTGCAAACATAATGGTAGTGTCAAACCGACGACGGTTCGACATGGAAAATCGCAGCAAACAACTTTTCGGTATCAAGGTCGATCCAAATATCCTGCCCCTCCCGATAGGCCGTCTTGGCGTAACTTGCAATCGGGTGCGTGATCTCCGCAAGGCCGACTGCATCATCCTGAACAAAACTCTTGCGTTCCGGCAAACTATCGATGACCAGGCCGACAGCTTCGTCCCCCCGGCCGCATACCAATAGCCACGATCTTGCGGTACGATCAAGCGGTATTCCGAACAACACCGACAAGTCCATCACCGGCACCACACGCCCGTGGCGATTCGCGAGGCCTTTGATTCCGGTGGGAGCCCCCGGCAGACGGAACAATGGCGGCATTTCTAGCACCTCGCTGGTAGCATCCAGGTGCACGAGTAATTTGAGATCGCCGATGCAAAACCCGCGACGCTGAATGTAGCGGGCAAAGTCGGCCTCGACCAACAGGCGGGCTGCGATTTCCGCATCGATCTGCGCCTTGAGCGCGCCGATGTCGATAGTCTCGGAGGGTTCCATGTGCGGAAGGCCTTATGAACTGAAGTGTTCTGAGTTTGACAGATCGGTCCCGTCGCCAACGCACATTACTTTGCATACGTCCATAGTTCTTCCCCCTTTGCTTGGTCTGTTAAGCTGAAATCCTTCAAAATTTCCTGATTTCTTCCAGTATCGCCTGCTCATTGATGGGTTTGGGTACAAAGCCTTTGGCACCCTGCATTTTTGCCCACGCCTGATCGGCTTTCTGGCTTTTGCTGGAGACAAAAACGACCGGAATATCTTTTGTCGCCGGGTCTTTTTGCAATTCACGCATCACGGCAAAACCATCCATGCCCAACATCACGATGTCGAGAAAAATCAGATCGGGCATCTCGGATTTAGCGCACTGAATGGCATCCTTGCCATTGGTCGCGGAAATAAAATCCAGATTCGCGCTTAACACGATTTTTTTAATCAGGACGAGTTCAGCGGCTGAATCGTCAACGCATAAAACCTTGCGTACCGTCATCTTCGCTTTTGCTTAGGTTCTGCCTGGCAGAAACTTGGCTATGGTTTCCAGCAGCTTTTCTTCGTCCACAGGCTTGGTAAGATAAGCATCACAGCCGGACATGCTGCCGCGAATCTTGTCGAAAGGGGAATCCTTGCTGGTCAGCATGACCACCGCTGTTTTTTGGGCTGATCTGTTGGACTTGATCAATTTACATACTTGATAGCCATCAATGCCCGGCATGATCACGTCGAGAAATATACAGGCATAATGTTTCTGGCCGGTAAAGCCGATAGCCTGCTCGCCACTTTCTGCATAATCAACATTAAAACCAAAAGTCGCCAGTTTACTCTTCATGAATTCACGCACGGTGTGATTGTCATCGACCACGAGTACTGAATCAGTGCGAATATTTTGGGCGCGCCAGGTACCCGATATTTCACTTCCAATTTTGTTATCGACCGGGGTCGGTGAAGCCGGAGCGCTGGCGGAGGTGCGCTCTTGGACAGGACGGGCTGTAACAACCTCAACAGCTTTCACGGGCGCGTCATTGGCAGGCGGCGCAATCGCTGCATCAAATGTCTGAAAAAGTTTCATCCATCGAATCGGGCGCGGCAACACTGGCCACTGCGTGCCATGATTTGAATCGCCAATCAGAATAGTGGGGATAAGCCCGGAGGAATTACGCTCCTGAAGCAATCTGACGGCGTCCATGTCATTGGCATCAATCAGCAGAATATCGGGGGGAATACCAGGCGTATTGTGGCGCGCAAATTTGGGCACGCGGCGCGAGGAGAGTTCGAAAACGCTGGCTAGCACCGTCAGTTCGGTTTGGCTAAAACCAATTACCTCAACGGTATAAATATCTTTTTTGGTGGTCATGTATGCAATTCCCAACAAAATGCAATAAAAAATAAATTAAGCATAGCGCCGATTTTACAGTTAAGAATCCAATTTATGCACGGCCACAAAATCGGCGATGTTCTGCAATAGTTCATCCTCTTGGTAAGGCTTACCCAGGTAGGTGTTGACGCCCAGTTGCATAGCGTAATCGCGGTGTTTGTCGGCGGTACGCGAAGTGATCATGATAATCGGCAGGTTCTGTGTCTTGGGATCGCGACGCAATTCTCTGGCAAGCGCGAATCCATCCATGCGCGGCATTTCAATATCCAGCAGCATCACGTCCGGGGTGAATTCTTCCAGTTTTTCCAGTGCATCCACCCCATCAGTGGCGGTCACGACTTGATAACCGGCGCGGATTAGCATGCGAGAAGTAATTTTACGCACCGTGAGGGAATCATCCACCACCATAATTAGCGGCTCACGATTGGGCGGTTTGGCGTCGGCTATTTTTTTCGCCTTGCTGATCCCGCCGATACGTTGCGCCAATTGCGCCGGATTCAAAATCAACACCACCCTGCCGTTACCCAGCACCGTCGCGCCGGCAATCCCTGACAGCCGCGCCAATTGCGGGCCAATATTTTTTACCATCGCCTCTTGGTTGCCCAGCAATTCATCCACCTGCAAGGCAATGCGCTGCCCGCCGCTGCGCAGCAGCAACACCGAATTGCGTGGCTGACTTTCATGGACAATCTCCATATCACCCAGCAAATGGGGTAAATAGTGCAGCGCGTAGGTATTGTCCTGCCATTCGATTTGCCGCGCGCGATGCAACGCATCCATTTCGGCCGGTTTTTCTTGCCTGACTTGTTCGACCATGGCGGATGGAATCGCGTAAACCGCATCGCCGGCACGCACCATCAAAACTTGTGTGACCGCCAGCGTGAGCGGTAAATGGATGAGAAATTGCGTACCCTCCCCACGCTTCGAACTGACCTCGATACGCCCGCCCAACGCAGCGATCTCGCTGCGCACCACGTCCAGGCCGATACCGCGTCCGGAAATTTCGGTAATTTCGGTCGCGGTGGAAAGGCCGGGAGTAAAAATCAGTTGCGCCAATTGATCGTCGCCAACCTCTCTATTGGCCTCTTCATCGGCCTGCAGCAAACCGTTGGCGATCGCCTTTTCGCGCAACTTCTCAAAATTCAGCCCCGCGCCGTCATCACTGAACTCGAACACCACCTCGTTGCTTTCCTGGCGCACACTCAAACGAATTTCACCGATCGGGAGCTTGCCGCTGTGCGCGCGCTGCTGATCGTCTTCCAGGCCGTGCACGATGGAATTGCGCAACAAGTGTTCGAACGGCGCGATCATTTTTTCCAGCACGCTGCGATCCAGTTCCACGTTCGTGCCCTGCAATTCAAGGTTGGCACGCTTGTTCAGCTCTTTGCCGGTTTGTCGCACGATGCGATACAAACGATCGGTAATGCTGTTAAACGACACCATGCGCACGTTCATTAAACCTTGTTGCAACTCGCGGTTAAGCCGCCCCTGCGCCAGCATCACGACAGCGGTTTCTTCCAGATTTTTCAACATCGACTGCTGCACCGTCTGCACATCATGCACGCTTTCATTCATGAAGCGCGTCAATTCCTGCAAGCGGGTGAAACGGTCGAATTCGAGCGGATCGAACTGCTCCGCGTGATCCTTGGCCAACGAGACGCGCGCCTGCATCTGGCTCTCTGCCTGAATCTCCACCTCGCGTAACTGCTGGCGCAAACGCATCACGCTGGCCGTCAATTCCAGCAGACCTTCCTTTAAAACACGCATCTCAGCTTCCATGCGTGAACGTGCCACGCTGATTTCACCGGCTTCGTTCACCAGCCGATCCACCACGTCGGAACGCACACGCAGCATATTGCCAAGCATCGCACGCTCCGCGCCCGGCTCCAGCGCGCGACGATCCGCCCTGCGCTCGAGCCCCGCCGGTTGATCTGTCGCGCGCCGCCCGGGCGGAACTGGCTTGGCTTCTACTACCGGTTTACCGCCGCGCAATTCTTCGAGCAAAGCCATGATGCGATCAAAATCACTTTCCAGCGCATCCCAATACCCGGCTTCATCGCGCAGCCGGGCAGCCGCCAACACCCGGTCTTCCATTTCATGGGCAATTTCACCGATACGCATCGCGCCCACCATGCGGGAGCTACCCTTCATGGTATGCAGCAAGCGTTTTAATAAGGGCACTTGCTGTTCATCGTGCGGCGGTTCACGCCATATACGCAGTCCCTCACTAATCTTCGGGCACAGATCCTCAGCTTCTTCGAGAAACACCGGCAATAGTTGCTCATCCACATCATCGTACACGCGCGGTTTGTCCGCTTCGGCGTACGCTTCAGGTGGCTTGGCTATAGTGAGCACGACTGGCTGCAATACACTGTCTGCCGCGCTGGCCGCTTCCGCAACTGCGTGATCGGCCAAGTGTTTATCAGCTAACCTGGGCGCTTCCATATCGTCCTGTATTGGGATATCGCCAGACTCGTGGACATCGCGAGACTCGGAGCCAGAATCGGGCTGGAGGAAATTGCCGGGTTCTGGCAAATCATCCGGCTCAGATAAATCCATGGACACGGGCAGATCCTTGGGCGCTGACCCCACATCGCGCGTGAACGCTTCGACTGCCTGCGTCCAAAAATCAAGTGCATCTGACTGTAACGCTTTCCCTTCACTAGCAGGCGCCTCGCCGGGTTGTTCTCCACCGGACTCTTCCGCGCTAGTCAGCTCCAGGCCAGCCTCGATGAGAGTATCCTTGTCTGCCAGCAACTGATTAACCAAGTCGCGGCGCATCTGCGGCATTTCTTCGTCGCAAATGCTTTGTATCATTCCATCCAGTGCAACAATGGATTGTTCAAGCATTTGCAATTGAGCGTCGCTCAGCGTGAATGGTTTTTCCAGGCGCGCCTGCAACCAGCCTTCAAGGGCGTAAGCCAATTCCACCACGGCAGCAAATTCCATGGTACGACTCACCCCGGCCAGCGTATGCGCAGCACGCATGAAATCATATTGCACCACTGGCGGCATTGCCGTGCGCAACTCCTCAAGCTGTTGATGCAAGATTGCGATATTTTGCTTAACCTCAGTACTGGCAATATTGAATAACGCCGGGGAGGAAAAAATAGTCTCGCTGCTTACCACAGCTTTTTCTGAAGGCATTGGAGCGGATACTGACGAGGCTACTGACGCCCCTTCAGTATCTGCAACTAAGTCAGTCAACGTATTGATTGAGGAAGGAGCGGGTCGTATTTCTGAATCAACTCCATTCTCGATTTGTTGCGCAGCCGCTATCAGCTCACGCGCCTCGATGACTACCCTGCCTTGTTTGCTGAGGGTATCCACCCAGCCGGAAAACGAATGTACGGCTCCCTCGATAAAGGTCAGGAGCCCAGGCGTGGCCGTTTTATTTTTCTGCAACCATTTGTTCATGGCGCGCTCGACACACCACGCAACTTCACCCAAATCCGTCAGGCCGACCATCCGTCCGCTCCCTTTGAGCGTATGGAAAGCGCGCCGGATAGTTACCAATGGCTCTTGACTGTCGGGATGTAAGTGACAAGTCTCCAGATTAGCACGCATGGTTTCCAATACTTCTTGCGCCTCTTCCAGAAAGATATTTAGCAATTCCTGATCTTCATCAGACGGGCGCTGTATCGCGATGGAAACCTTGGCTGTTTCAATTAGCGCAACTTCAATCGGTGTCGATATCTGAAGCGGCTCAACCGGAATTAGCTCACTCGTTAGCTCGACCGGGGTTAGCTCAATCCGGGGTGGTTCCACCGGCGCGATTGATATCGGCTGAGAAATCTGTTCCACCGGCACAGTTGCTATCGGCGCAAAAATAGGTGCCAGCTCAAAGGGAATGCTGGCTGCCCGTTCGGGAATCTGTGGCTCCTCAACTGGAGCGGATACCACTGGCATTGAAAGCTGCGTAGATTCAATGGGTGCGGCTACCGCCAGTTGTAGCGCGAGGTTGAGCTTATCCATCTCAATCATTGCCGCTTGCAGCCGCGAAACATCTCCCACCTGCCCGTGCGTCAGATGTTGCATATAATTTTCCAACGCGCTCATTGCATCGGCCAAGGCATATCGCTCTGCTGATCGGGGTGCCTCGTCACGCTTGGTAAAGCGACGGATATTTTCCTGAATAGAGGTTAGCAATTTTTCTGCATGATGCAGGGATGAGATGCGCAAACCGCCTTGTATCTGGCTCAACAAACGCAACAACTCGGGCAATTCGTCCCGCTTGATCGAGCTGTTGAAAAAAGCGTTCAACCCTTGCTCGACCTGCTGGAGGTTCACCAGCATTTCGTTGGCCAGCGGACCCATCACGTCGCCCCGCTGTTCCATCTGGTAATGCAGATCAACCAGTTCGGTCAGCCGTTCCGTGTCCTCCGGCAGCTGCTTTACCGCAGCCTGCATACGCTCGGACAGGATGCGCGCCTGTTCCTGAAAGCCGCCGCCTATACGGCGGTAATTTTCTATGCCGCTACCCAGCAACAGCAGTGCCATCGCCATATCCATAGCGATGGGCCGCGCGTGCTCCGGCGAACTCGCATATTGCGACAACTCTTGAATCTGTTTGGTCAGATACTGCAGGACATCGCGGTCGAGCTTGTCGCTCTGCAAGGCGATCTGTTCGGCATATTTGATGAATTTTTCGCATGCCGCCTGGTCGCCTTGCGCGCACTGCTCCCAGCATTCTTCAGCTACGCGCAATTGATCGCGCATGATGTCAAGCATCTGATCCACTTCGCCGGGCGACAGGGCCGAAAGTTCGGGCAAGTATAGATCCAGCGCGTAAACCTGCTTGATCGCCTCCACCTGCTCACTCACGGCGTGACTGTGCCCGATCAGATAGAGCATCTCGTTCACGACCGGCTTTGCATCACCGGCATTACCTTCGACTGCCGCGCGCAGTTGCTGGTCTATGCGGCTCAGCAACTTGCGTACATTCATTTCGGGGGGCAGCCCGTCAAGCTTCAGGCAATCAAGCAAGCCATAGCCTATCCACCAGAACGCGCGGCTGCCATCCTGTGGCGCGCGGCGCAATGCGCCCTCCAACGCCTGCTGCATCTGTTGCACTGCGGCAGCGGCATCATCCTGACGCAGCCACTTCAACAAGCCTTGCTGATACTGGCCGCGCAACATTTTGACGGAATCTATCCCGTCGCTCTGGGTCGGCAGACTCAAAACCTGTTGCGGCAATTGCACGTCCAGATTGGGATAAAACAGATCCAGCTCGAACGACATCTCCATGCCGCGCAACTGTTGCAACTCCTGATATTGCGGGAACAGGCGCAGCGCGGCGTTATCCGCACCATTGGCCAGCGTGTCGAGGTAGTGCGTGATGCCGAACAAGGCACGGCGCAGCACATCGCGATGCATCGCGGAAACTTGTTGCGGATTGGTTGCAAGCTCGCTCAGGGTGAGCTCCAGCTCGGCACAAAATACCGCCGCACCATCCAATCCCACCATCTTTAGCACGCCCAACAAACGGTGCAACTCGGAACGCATCACTTGCAAAGCCGTCCCGTTATCTGCGGGAGCGCCGAGATACAGTTCCATCTGCGCGGCAATCTCGGCCAGCGCGCCATCCACGCCGGGTTTAACTGCGGCAAGCGTGTTGCGATCAAATTGTGCGCTGTTGGTCATATGCGGTTCGTCATGTGCGGTTTGGCCAAATATTAAATTTAAACGATATTACAATTTAAAGCCCGCTACCGAACCTCTCAAGTCAGATGTCAGGCCGGTCAACTGCGCGATGGAATTAGCGGTTAAGCGCGTGCCTTCCGTGGTCTGCACGGTAATTTGCAGAATGTCCTGCATCACGCTCGCCACTTCGCTGGCCATGTCGGTCTGTACTTGGGTGGAGGTCGAAATACTGTTGATCAGCGCCGCCAGTTCGTTCGATACCTGTTCGATTTCCCGCAGCGATTGGCCGGCCACATCAGACAGCTTGGCTCCTTCCACCACACCCAAGGTACTCTTTTCCATCGCCGCTACCGCGTCATGGGTATCACCCTGAATGGTTTTCACCAGCGCACCGATCTGTTTAGTCGCCTCGCCGGAACGTTCCGCCAGACGCTGCACCTCTTCCGCCACTACCGAAAATCCGCGCCCGGCTTCACCGGCGGAAGCCGCTTGAATCGCCGCATTCAACGCCAGCACATTGGTCTGCTCGGTAATATCGGAAATCAGATCCACGATTTCACCGATCTCCTGCGAACTTTCGCCGAGTCGCTTGATCCGCTTGGAGGTATCCTGAATCTGCTCACGAATCGCGTCCATACCGCTAATCGTATTGCGCACCGCGCGTGCGCCCTGCTCGGTCGCCACCAAAGTGCGACGCGCCACAGCGGCCGATTGCGTCGCGCTGGAATCCACCTCTTTAATGGATTTGGTAATCAATTCCACTGCTTCACCGGCAGCCTGGATTTCGCGCGCCTGTTTCTGCGTTGCATCCAGCAGCCCCGTGGAAATATCTTCGGCATTTTTTGTTGCGTGCCCCATCTGTTCCACTGCGGCGATAATCCGTGACACCAGCTTACGAAATTCTTCGGTGGTGTAGTTCAACGAATCGGCGATCGCACCGGTGATGTCTTCTGTCACCGTAGCGCGAACCGTCAAATCCCCGTCCGCTAGATCGCCCATCTCATTCATCAAGCGTAAAATCGCGTTCTGATTCTGGCTATTGATGCGCGCCGCCACCTCGGCGCGATGGCGCGTATCGTCCACATAAGCCCGTGCCAACAACAACAATGCTAACAATAACAACACGACCGATCCCAAGGCGATCATGGTGGTAAGCCGCGAAGATGACTGATAGGAATCCACCAAACGTTGTGCTCCGGCCAACAGCGCATCCGAATCATCCACAATTGCCTTAGCTGCGCTCTTTGCCGCCACCAGGTTAAGCACTTGGGAAACCAGAATCTCGACGCTACTGCGGGTGGTTTCAAATAAACTCCGCGCGCGCGCCACATTCGCATCCGCCGCAGGCAGCGCGGCCAAACTGTCTTCTGCCGCTTTGGTGTCGATCCCAAGCCTGGCTACCTGATCAATCGTCACTTCAGATCCCAACAGCGCGCCCGCATCTTTGCCGATTCGCTCCGTCGCCAGGGCAAAGCGTGTTGCCTGCTCCCTTTGTGCGCCACCAAAATTGTCGCTCATCGTCTGCGTCAGGCCACGCCACTCAACACTCATTGAGTCTATCGCTGATACTGTCACACCCAAAGTCACCAGGCTGGCACGCCCGGCTTGCAATGTTTGCACATCCAGCAGGGTTTTGTTTGCGCTCTTCATGAACCCGTCGAGCGCGATACGCGACGCACCCGCGGTCGCGGGCAACGTGCCCTCGCCCTGATCCAGTCTGGTTAGGATATTCGACAGACTCGCACTACTCTTCCCCAAGGCATCAAACGCCGCCGAATTTCCGGATAGGGCTTGCTGCGCTTCTTTGGCAAGCCGCTGCGACAACATCAGCAACTGGCTGGATTGCCCCACGTAGCGCACACTGTTGCTCTCTTCCCGGTTGCTCATGTAGGCAGCAACCGCAGTCAGCACAAAAAAAGTTGCCGCGGCCACGCCAAATATTTTCAGCTTGGATTTGGGTAATGTCAGTTTTAATGCCATGTTATTCCTCTCCCCCTAGGGAATTTCTTGAAAAAGCCGAATTGCTAAACGCCTATCTGCAAAAATTCCGCCTGCTCCAGCAAGCCCGGCACATCCAGCTTGTGCCAGGGCGTGCCCTGCTCATCGTGATACTCGATTTGCCCATCAACCCCGCCTTGCCGCCATTTCCGCGCGTCGCGCAAACCCAGCACGCGATCAACCAGCAGCGCCGCGTTAAAAACATACCGATCCGCAACCAGCAGGATGCGATTATTGATATCCCCGGATGCTGCCCCGCTGTGCTCATAGGTTGCCATATCGGCCACGCTATACAGATTACCGCGCACATTCGCCACGCCACGGAACCACGGTTTGGTAAATGGAACGCTGATCAACTTGGGCAATGGCAGCACTTCGCCGATATCCGCCAAGTCGACCAGCCAGTTTCGCCCGGCAATCTGCACGCCCAAAGTGGAAACCCGCTCTTCGGACATATCCTTCGCCTGCAGCCGGTCGATCAGGTTCTGCTGGAATTCGCGCAGGTTGAGCCGCTTTGACATTAGATGGAGCCTTTAAAATTCAGGGTGTGACCAGATGCCCCGCGAAGGAACACCGTGCCGCCATGGCCCGATACAACGGGCGGGCAAGCCGCATCCGGCTTTCGCTTGCACCCAAGGCCGGCAAGCCGGATGCGGGGTTGATACTGTGGAATTGATGCGGCCCGCGCAGAATCATACGCGACGCGCGCAAGGAGGAAAGCAAACAAACTACGCGGCGGCGGCCCGAAAAAAATATAGGCGGCAGCGCATAGGGCTGACCCTTCGACCCGGCTCATAACCAGCGACTTGGCTATCGTCTTTCGGGTGCCCGGCCAAAAGTTCTTCGGCTGATAGCCTAGTCGAATGGCTAGCAGTTTCATCAGGACAAGTTTGTAAACAAGAAAACGAGGCTTCGGTGCAGGGTAATCCTTAGGTTGATCAAGACCGGTTTTTTTCCGCAACGCAACGATTGAAGTAAAGTGGTTTAAGCAGACAATCCGCGTAGCGGATGCCGGCAAATCTGGATTTTCAATGGTTCCCATATGTCGCTTAACCCAATGCGGCAATTTTACTTAACAGCTCGGCTTCAGTGATCGGCTTGACCACGTAGTCTTTGGCTCCTTGGCGCACGCCCCAAACTTTGTCGGTCTCCTGATCTTTAGTGGTGCAAATAATCACCGGAATATGACGTGTTTCCGGGTCGTTAGAAATCGCCCGGGTCGCCTGAAAACCATTCATCCCGGGCATCACCACATCCATGATGACCAGATCCGGTTTGTACAGTTTGGCTTGTGCCACGCCTTTTTCGCCATCCTCGGCAAAGGAAACCTCGAACCCTCGTTTGCTTAGTATCTCCCCGATAAAATGGCGTTCTGTTGCCGAATCGTCCACTACCAATATTTTTTTAATGGCCATAATCCGCCTTCTTCTCTTGCGTATGCATGATGACTGCTTCTATCAAGCTTTTTTTGTTGAACGGTTTAAGTAAATATAGATCTGCGCCGACCAGTTTGCCGCGCGCGCGATCGAACAGCGTATCTTTGCTGGTCAACATAATCACGGGGGTATTTCTGAAATGCTGATGCTTTTTGATGAGCGCGCAGGTTTGATAGCCATCCAGGCGTGGCATCATCACATCCACGAAAATGACATCCGGCTGGTTATCCACCACCTTGGCTAAGCCGTCAAATCCGTCTTCTGCAAGGATGACCTGACATCCCGCCTGTGACAGAAATATCTCGCCGCTGCGCCTGATGGTATTGCTGTCGTCGATCAGCAACACCTTTACCCCTGACAATGGCAGGTCCTCGCTCATCTTGCTCCCTTTTGCATTGGCACCGACGCACACATCATCGGTTTTGGACGGCTCTATAAACAACTGTTTTGACCGGCTCTTGGGCGGCAATGCTAACGTATCTCGCCACCGCTGTCATGGCGATTTTAGCGCCGCCAGAAATGTGGGGTAAACAGAATCAGCACCGTGAAGATTTCCAGCCGGCCGACCAGCATGGCAAGCGTGCAAACCCAGGTCTGAAAATCGCTTAGCACGCCATAGTTGCCGGCTGGCCCCACCATACCCAGCCCAGGCCCTGCGTTGTTGATACAGGCAATGATCGCGGAAAACGCGGAAATGAAATCCAAGCCGCTGATCAGCAGCGCGAAGGTCAGGGTGACCACCGTCATAAAATACAGGAAAATAAATCCCAGCACCGCAAACACGATGTTGTTGGGCACCACACTGCCGCCTATCTTCATCGGATTAACGACTACCGGGTGCAACAACTTGAGGAATTCGCGCCCGGCCTGCTTGAACAGGATCAGCGTGCGCACCATCTTGATGCCGCCGCCGGTGGAGCCGGAACTGGCTGCAATGCAACTGAGGAACAACATCCACATCGGCGCGAACATCGGCCATTGGTTGAAATTCACGCTGGCAAAGCCGCAGTCCGTCGCTATTGACACCAGGTTGAAGCTGGCATGACGCAAGGCGGTCCAGAAACTCGGGTAAGTGCCCTGCCACCACAGGAATACGGCTATACCCAGACAGCTTGTCAGTATCAGCCCGATGGTTGCGACAGCCTCGGCATCATGCAAATACAACTTCAGGCTTTTTTCCCGCCACACCAGAAAGTGCGTGGCGAAGTTCATCGCCGCCAGCAGCATGAATACGATCAGCACGAATTCGATGGCGGGAGAGTTGAAATAACCGACGTTGGCATCATGCGTGGAAAATCCGCCCAGCCCCATCGCAGCAAACGCATGGCAAATCGCGTCCAGCCAGTTCATCCCGACCGCCTTCAGCGAGAGAATACAAGCAATGGTGATGCCCAAATACACTAGCCACAGGTTGCGCGCCGTCTCGGTGATACGCGGAGTCAGCGCGGTATCCTTCATCGGCCCGGGTGTTTCCGCCTTGAACAATTGCCGTCCGCCGATGCCGAGCAACGGCAGGATCGCTACCGCCAGCACGATGATACCCATGCCACCCAACCAGTTCAATTCATGCCGCCAGATGTTGATGGCGGGCGGCAAGGCGTCCAGCCCGCTCAACACGGTCGCACCGGTGGTGGTCAGTCCGGACATGGTTTCAAAATAGGCGTCGGTAAATGACAGGCCCTTAATCACCAGCAGTAGCGGTAGCGTGGCGAAGGCCGGCATCGCCGTCCACATGGTCACCACCAGCAAGTAGCCGTGCCGGATGGAAAGCTCGCCCTTGTGGCGGCGCGTCAACAGCCACATCAGAAACCCGATGGCCGATGTCCAAACCATCGCCAGCAAAAAATCAATCAGCGTGCCATCGTCATAAACCAGCGAGGTGAGAATTGGCATCAGATAAGCGATGCTGAACACCACCAGCATCAGCCCCAGGGCATGGATAACCGTTAATGTGCGCTGCATTAAAAGAACCCGAGACTTACCTGAAACATCTTTTCAACTTTATGCACCATCGCCTTGTTGACCACAAACACGATGATGTGGTCTGCGGCCTCAACGACCACATCGTGATGCCCCATGATGACCTCTTTACCGCGCACGATCGCGCCTATGGTCGCGCCCTTGGGCAGCTCGATTTCATCGATACGCCGTCCCACCACACGCGAGGACTGGCGGTC
>JAYVKW010000037.1:0-9604 GCA_043768015.1 Gallionella sp. | reverse complement strand
AGGGCACCCAGCGCAGCACGCTTGCGGAGCTTGCCGAGTGGACGGCATGGTCTGACAAGGTTCTGGTGTTCTAGGAGGCAACATGTTTTTCAAGCAACTTGCAACCAGGGATTCCACGCTGTCCTATTTCTTCGGCTGCGGCGGCAAAGGCAAATCCGTGGCGGTGGATGTGGTAGCGGGTGACGAGGCATGGTTCATTGATGAGGCCAAAAAAGCTGGCGTGACCATCAACTATGTGATCGATACCCACGTCCATGCCGACCACTATTCGGGTGGACGCAAACTCGCGCAGATGGTTGGCGCGCCATACTGCCTGCATGAGTCGGACAAGGGCCTCGTCAAGTTCGAGTTCGAACCCATGCGAGATGGACAGTTGCTCGACATCGGAAACGTCGAAGTCAAAGTGCTGCACACGCCGGGTCATACGAATGACAGTGTCTGTCTGTTGGTGTCCGACAAACGCCGCACCGAGGCGCCCTGGTTCGTGATCACCGGCGACACTCTGTTTGTCGGCGCGGCCGGGCGTCCCGATCTCGCAGGCAAGGAGCGCGAGATGGCTGCCGTGTTATACGACAGCATCCAGAACAAACTGTTGTCCCTGTCTAACGAAGTCGAAATTTTTCCCGGCCATCAGGCGGGCAGTGTCTGCGGTGCGGGATTATCGGGTAAGCCTTCTTCCACCATCGGTTTCGAGAAACGCTGGAATCCGGGACTGCTGATGGGCAAGCACGACTTCGTCGAAACTTTGATCAGTGAAATTCCGCCCCGTCCAGCCGAGATGGACAAGATCGTCGCGGCGAACCTTGCGGGCTAACAGATGGTTTTCTCGCAAATAATCCATTATTAGGAAAATGCCGTTGTAGGAGCCCGATTCATCGGGCGAATTTCACGGTTAATCGCCCGATGAATCGGGCTCCTACAATGAACAAACGGTCTAATGGATTATCTGGATTTATGGAATCACACGACAACCTCACCCACGGCATTTTGGTTCACGGCATCCGTGCCAACCTCGACCAATTTCTGCATCAACTGCTGCAAGTTCTGCTGGTGGGCTTCACCATCGGCATGATGCGTACCGTCGTACCGGCGCTTGCCGAGACGGAATTCGGCGTGCCGAAAAATTCTTTCATGCTGCTTACCGCCTTCGTCGTGGCGTTCGGCTTCGTCAAAGGCACGCTCAATTTTGTGGCTGGCCGATTATCGGAACGCATCGGCCGGAAAAAGGTGCTGCTGCTGGGCTGGCTGGTGGCGATCCCGATCCCGCTGCTGGTTTATTTCGCGCCGTCGTGGAACTGGATCGTTGCCGCTACCGTGTTGCTCGGCATCAACCAGGGGCTGACATGGTCGATGACGCAGACCTCGAAACTCGACATCACCCGCCGCGATCAGCGCGGGCTGACCATAGGCTTGAACGAGTTCGCGGGCTATGTTGGGCTGGCGCTGGCCGGCATCATCACCGCCTATCTGGCAACGGCGCTGGGCGCACGCACCGGACTGCTGGCGTTCGGACTGACCACGGTATCACTGGCCATCCTGTTCACTCTGTTGTGGGTCAAGGACACGTTGCCCTGGGCGAAAGTCGAGGCGGAAAAACACCAGGCTGGCCTATCCAAAGGTATGCTGGCCACAGACATGCTGCCGCGCTACCCGGCCAACATCGGCGCTCACCCGACAACCTGGGAGATATTTTCGCTGATGTCCTGGCGCGACAAGCGTATGGCTGCGATCTGCCAGGCAGGACTGGTGGAGAAATTCGTCGATGCGCTGGTCTGGGTGTTCTATCCGGTGTTCCTCTACCAACGCGGCGTGAACTTGCATAGCATCGGCTGGATCGTCGGTGTCTATGGTTTTGTCTGGGGCGGTTCGCAATTCTTCACCGGCAAGCTGTCCGACCATATCGGTCGCCACAAACCCAATGTCTGGGGGATGTGGATCTGCGGCACGGGTGTCGCGATGATGTTGTGGAGCGAGGGCATGGCGTGGTGGTCGCTGTCCGCCGCTGTATCCGGCTTCGGCATGGCGCTGCTGTACCCGAATCTCTCGGCGGCGGTGGCCGACATCTCCCACCCGAACTGGCGCGGCTCGGCCATCGGCATCTACCGTTTCTGGCGCGACCTGGGCTACGGCATCGGCGCGCTGGGACTGGGCATCGCCGCGCATTTCAGCGGCTCGGTGGAAGCGGCGTTCTGGTTCGTGGCGGTCTCGATGTTCATGTCCGGCCTGTTGCTGTGGATGTTTGGCGAAGAAACGCACCCGAAATTGAACCCGGCATAAACTAAGGTCTATACTGATCGTGTGACATCCGATTTTTTTCCACACTTAAACTAAGGAGAAAATAATGTATCCCTATTCAGATCATATGTGGTGGGGTGGAATGTGGATGTTCCCCTCGCTTATTTTTTTCCTCGCACTGATCTTGGTGCCGCTGTATCTCTGGCAAAGAGGGGGTTCCTGCAAATCTTCCGAAGATGATTCCGAAACCCCGTTGGAGATATTGAAAAAGCGCTATGCCAGGGGGGAGATCACCAAGGACCAGTTCGAGCAGATAAAGAAGGACATCTCCTGATCCGGGTCAATTTGACCTCCCAGCGCCTGAAAAAAGGATTTTGACGGGTGCGAATTTTTATGTATAATCCGCGCCTTCGCAAAAAGCCGCCCCAAATCACATTTATAGTTATCGAGGTTGTCATGTACGCAGTCATTAAAACCGGTGGTAAGCAATATCGCGTCACTTCCGGTGAAACTTTAAAAGTTGAGATTCTCCCCGGCGACGTGGGCAGTGCCGTCGTGCTGGACAAAGTGCTGATGGTTGCTGACGGCGACAAGCTGTCGGTGGGCAAGCCTTTGCTGATTGGCGCTACCGTGAAAGCAACGATTGTTGCGCATGGCCGCGGCGACAAGGTACGCATCTTCAAGATGCGCCGCCGTAAGCATTACCAGAAGAACCAAGGTCATCGTCAAAACTACACCGAAATCCGCATCGACGGCATCTCGGCGTAAATTTGGGCATAAATCTGCAAGGGCGTAATACTGTTAAGGAGCAACTAGCATGGCATCAAAAAAAGGCGGCGGCAGTACCAGTAACGGACGCGACTCACACTCAAAACGACTGGGCGTAAAAAGCTACGGCGGCGAACTGATCAGCGCGGGCAGCATCATCGTGCGCCAGCGCGGCACTGAATTCCACCCCGGCGACAACGTCGGCATGGGCAAAGATCACACCCTGTTTGCCAAGATCACCGGCAAGGTGGTATTCGCTATCAAGGGCGCGCAACAGCGTAGAACTGTTTCCATCGTAGCTGCTTAACAGCACACTCCTTGGAACAAACGAGCCCTATCGCAAGGTAGGGCTTTTTTATTTGTACCAATAGTTAATTGAACCAAAAATCATTGTCCACGAAAGGCACGAAAAACACGAAAAATTAAAATGACTCCATGTTGCGAATCAATACCCAATGGGTGAGTTGCCGAACTAATACAACATCTTGTTTTATTTCGTGCCTTTCGTGTTTTTCGTGGACTAATTTTCGTTTTTGGGTTGAATAGATACAGAACATGAAATTCATCGACGAATCCAAAATCGAAGTTTTCGCAGGCAAAGGCGGCAACGGCATCGCCAGTTTTCGCCGTGAAAAATACATCGAGAATGGCGGCCCGGACGGCGGCGATGGTGGGCGCGGCGGTAGCGTATACGCCCAAGCAGACCGCAACATCAATACGCTGGTGGACTATCGTTTTGCCCGGATGCACCGCGCTAAAAATGGCGAATCGGGACGCGGCTCGGATTGCTATGGCAAGGGCGCCGATGACATCGTGCTGCGCATGCCGGTCGGTACGGTGATTACCGACATCGGCAGCGGCGAAGTGGTTGCCGACCTCGCCCACGATGGCGAAAAAGTTTTGCTCGCCCAAGGCGGCCTGGGCGGCCTGGGCAACATCCACTTCAAATCCAGCACCAACCGCGCACCGCGCCAATGCACTGTTGGCACAGAAGGCGAGACACGCGAATTGCAGCTGGAGTTGAAAGTGCTCGCCGACGTCGGGCTGCTCGGTATGCCGAACGCAGGCAAGTCCACTTTCATCCGCTCGGTCTCCGCCGCCCGTCCCAAGGTGGCCGACTATCCGTTCACCACCTTGCATCCTAATCTCGGCGTGGTGCGCGTATCGCACGAAAAGAGTTTTGTCATCGCCGACATCCCCGGATTGATCGAAGGCGCGGCGGAAGGCGCCGGGCTGGGACACCAGTTCCTGCGCCACCTGGCGCGCACCCGCGTGTTGCTGCACCTGGTGGACATCGCGCCGATGTATGAGGGCATCGATCCGGTACATGAGGCGCGCGCTATTCTCAACGAGCTGAAAAAATACGATCCTACCCTATATGATAAACCGCGCTGGTTGCTGTTGAACAAGGTTGATCTACTGGAAGATCGTGATGAAAAAGTCGCCGCGTTCCTCAAAGAGTTCAGCGACTTTGATCGCCACTTTGTCATCTCGGCGATCAACGGCGAAGGCTGCAAGGAATTGACTTATGCGATCATGGACCATTTGCTCGCAATGAACGAACTGGAACGACAGGCTGCTGCTGACAGCGCACAGGAAACCGACGCGGATATAATCTAGGGGAGTTCTGGACTTTTTGTAGGGTGCGTTTACGCACCAACGATAATGGTGCGTAGAACGCACCCTACAACCGCTTTTGTTTTGAATGAAAATTTGAAATGACTCCACACATGAAAACCGTATTAACTAAATGCAAGCGCATCGTCGTCAAAGTAGGCAGCAGCCTGGTGACGAATCAAGGCGCGGGACTGGACCTCAACGCGCTGGGCAACTGGGCGCGCCAGATCGCCGCGCTCAACGCCAACGGCCATGAAGTCGTGCTGGTCTCTTCCGGCGCGATCGCCGAAGGCATGCAGCGCCTCGGCTGGAACAAGCGCCCTACTTCGATTCATGACTTGCAGGCCGCCGCTGCGGTAGGCCAAATGGGTCTGGTGCAAGCCTATGAAAGCTGCTTCCGCAAACACGATCTGCATGCCGCGCAAGTGCTGCTGACGCATGCCGACCTGGCCGATCGCGAACGTTATCTGAATGCACGCGCCACGCTAACCACATTGCTTGGCCTGCGCGTCATCCCCATCATCAACGAGAACGACACCGTCGTTACCGACGAAATAAAATTCGGCGATAACGACACGCTGGGCGCGCTGGTCACCAACCTGATCGATGCGGAGGTGCTGGTCATCCTCACCGACCAGAGCGGACTCTACACCGCCGATCCGCGCAAAGACCCAAGTGCCACGCTGGTCAGTGAAGCGCTGGCCGGCGATGCGCAACTGGAGAGCATGGCGGGCGGCGCGGGCAGCCACATCGGGCGCGGCGGCATGCTCACCAAGATACTTGCGGCAAAACGCGCGGCGCGTAGCGGCGCGCATACCGTCATCGCCTCGGGGCACGAACGCGATGTGCTGTTGCGCCTGCTGCAGGGCGAATCCATCGGCACGCTGCTCACCGCCCCCACCCTCACTCTCGCGGCACGCAAACAATGGCTGGCCGATCACCTGCAAGTTGCGGGAAAATTGGTACTGGACGCAGGAGCAATAAAAGCATTGCGCAGCGAGGGCAAGAGCTTGCTGCCGATAGGCGTCAAGCGTGTCATCGGGGAGTTTGAACGCGGCGCGGTGGTCGCCTGCGTGGGCGAGGACGGGCAAGACATCGCGCGTGGCCTGACCAACTACAACGCCGCAGAAGCACGGCTGATCGCACAACATGCCAGCAAGGAAATCGAAACCCTGCTCGGTTACGGCGGCGATGCTGAAATCATTCACCGTGACAACTTGGTGTTACTGTGAAAAACAGTAGCACCAAGTTGCGCCGCAGAAATCCACAACTTCAGGTGAATGCCGAACAGCCGATGACTAGATGTGGCATCAATCGTCAGTCCGGCTGGCGTGCCACGATCTGGGCCGGTGTAATTGCCGGCACCTTGGCCACGCTGATCCAGGTGCTGCTCTGGTTGGTTTTTACCGATGACTTTCCCGCCATCCTGTTCCGGGATGCCCGGCTGACCGCAGCACTGGTACTGGGTGGCTCAGTGTTGCCGCCACCCGCCACATTCGATGCAGGCATCATGCTGGCGTCCACGCTTGTCCATTTTGCGCTTTCGATCGCTTACGCCGCATTGCTTGCACCACTTACAGTGCGCCTTGGGAGCATCTCGGCGCTACTGGCAGGCACCGTCTTCGGTGTCGCGCTGTATATCGTCAATCTATACGGCTTCACGGCGATTTTTCCCTGGTTCGCGCAGGCGCGCGGTTGGATTACTTTGATTGCTCATGGGGTATTCGGGGTGACGGTGATCTCGGTTTACCGATGTCTGTCCGTCAGTAATGCGCGATGTTAACCAGACGGGCATTGAGCAGGCGTGCCAGCGCTTCGCCACCCTGCTGCATGACCGTGCCATGATTCCACTTGAAGAATGGTCGCGCAAATGGCGCCAACAGCTCCATCCAGACGGGCGTAGTGTTTACCTGCCACTCGTAGTGTACGGTGGTCACAGCACCGTCGGTGGTGAATGACCAACGGCCAAGGCCTTCTACTTCACCGCTGGCGATGCCCTCGATCGTTGCTAACGGCTCGATCAGGCTGACGCGAATGTCGAAAGTGAGCCGATACGGCAAGCGTCCTCTCCAAGTGTAACGGCGCACGCAGCCGATGCCTAGTGCATCGCCGGGGGCGATCTCCTCGACGCTCTCCACATTGTGCCACCACTGCGGCCAGTTCAGGGAATGGGTGATGGCCTCGCAGACTGCCTCGATCGGCGCTTCGATATTCCAGATGGTGACAAAACGATACTTCATCATCTTCCCCTGTTCAAGGATTGAAAAACGCTTCCGGCAGCGTAGTGTTGATTTTCAGGTCTTCCATCGTCACGGTTTCGATGATGGCATCCCGCAGATCGCGGCTGATCACCTTGACCGGGAACTGGCTCGCCATATCCAACCACAATTCCCTGCGGTGGACATTGGCGACCGCGATACCGCCCGCTCCGGTCACGATAAAATGCAAAGCCATACGTCCGCCGATGCTCTCTTCGCCCAACATCTCGGTGTTGCCGCCCGCCTGCAGGGTGCGGATATTTTCGAACAGCATCCCGACATCCGATTGATCCACGCGTATGCCGCTCAAACTCTGGATCAAGGGATTGCCGGGACTCAAACTGAATTCCGGGAAATGCTCTGCGCCAAACGGCCACACGCGCACGCGCCGGGTATCGGGATTATAAATCAGCAGCACACCGTCATGCGGACGAATGAATTCCATGCGCACGAAACCGGGTTTCTTGTAGTAATAACGAATGTGCTCCTCGCCGTCGGCATGCGTGGAGTGGATGGTGACACGGTAAGATTCGACTGTACGGTAATGCTCGATGGCGCTGGCCAGCGGGTCTGGTGGAGTACCGGCGGGGGGAGTGCCGGTGAGCGCCGTGGCAAGCATCAGGGCTGATAGCACCGGCTATTCCACCACATCGAGCACACCTTCCATGCCCTTTTCGCGGTGGCTTTTAAAAAACAGCAGCTTATTCTTGCAATAAAAATGATATTTGCCGACAGCGGTGGGCGTGAAGCGGATATTTTTGGCGTCGCTCGAAAGCTTTTCATCCACCGAGATGCCCGCCTCGGGCGATTGAATAACCAGGGTGTGGGGAATCAAACCTTTTTCCACACTGACCGTCAGCTCCACCGGCACATTCACCTTGACGATCACACGGTTAGGCTTGAATAAATAACCCACGCCTTCAATCCGCACGTGCTGCACGCCATCGGCGGCGATGGTTGCCTGATAAACGACCTCCTCGGGCGGGGAAGTGTCGGCCCGACACACTGCATATCCGGCAATCCCAAGGCAGAACAGCAAAAATGTCAAAGTGTTTTTCATGGTCGGTAGAAGTGGGTAGGTTATGGAAAATTCTGGATGCCAAAATCTAGTGCAACCCTCATCAGTCGGTTGCTTGCAATATTTTCACGGCTATTTTCAACTGGCCCGCAATCGTGTCGATCGCGCCACGCAGCTTCTCCATCCACAGCTCATCCGCAGGTTCTGAAAGTGGATGGTGCTGCAGCACAGCCCCGGAAAATTCGCGCAAGGTTTTGTAGTGGCTGTCCGCATCATGCAGCAAGGGCTGCGGATTAATGGCCTGAAAATACAACACCCCGCCGCGCAATGAGATCGCCAATAAATAACAACTCTCGCCCTGAGCAAACACCCCGGGATCGCGCACTTCAAAATACTGAGTGGGCAGATCGCTTTCAGGCGGATGCAATTGGGTAAACTGCTTGGCGATTTGCTCGATGAAGGTTTGCGCGCGGTTGAGTTGCGGCGCGAGAGTGATGTGGTATTGCCCGGAACGCTGGATAATGACCGGGTTGTCCAATACCACAGGCTTCGCCCGGCGTATCGTCAGAACCACCAGGGTAACGAGGGTCAGGACTAGTAGTGTTTCGCCCATATTCCAACCTTAAAAATACCAGGGAACTTGCACCCTAACTATCAACCTAGCCGCGCCGTGCGGCACGATCGGGTGTGTTGGCACTTTCCATCCACTTTTTGATGCGGTTGGCATCGCCGACACGCGTGCGTCTGCCCCACGAATCAAGCAGCACGATGATGACCGGACGATGACTGATCGTCGCTTGCATCACCAGGCAACGCCCTGCTTCATTAATAAACCCGGTCTTGCTCAGGCCGATATCCCACGAGGCACTCCTGACCAAGGGATTGGTGTTGCTGAAGCGCATTGCGCGACCGCCCGAACTATCTACCGAATGAGTGACTGTGGTGGTGTATTGATGGATTAAAGCGTAGTCGCGTGCCGCAGCAACCATTTTGACCAGATCCTGCGCAGTGGAAACGTTGTCGCTATTCAATCCGGTCGGATCGAAAAACCGCGTGTTCTGCATGTCCAACACGCGCGCCTTGGCATTCATCGCCGCCACCAGCGCCGCTGTTCCCCCCGGATAACTTCTCGCCAAGGCTAATGCTGCACGGTTCTCCGAAGCCATCAATGCCAGCTTGAGCATTTCGTTGCGGGTAAACGTCATGCCGATGCGCAACCTTGAGCGCGCCCTTTTGATTGTAGTTGGATCGTCCTCCGCAACGCTCACTTCCACGTCCATAGGCAACTGCGCATCCAGCACCACCATCGCGGTCATCAGCTTGGTAATGGAGGCGATCGGCACGACCATTTGGGCGTTTTTGTTGTACAGCGGACGCTGAGTCTGCTCATCAAAAATCAGCGCGATATGGGAACTCACCCTGAGTGACGAAGCCTTGAGCGATAAAACCTTGAGCGTCGTAACCTTGAACGACATCGGGATCGTCGACGACTCCACCACCTTGAAATGATAGTGATCAATTTCAGCGTGTGCGGCAGGCGCTACCAACGCTAGACCTGGCAACATCAACATCCATAATCGTTTTTTCATTACTATTCTCTCACCGCAACGACTCAATAACACTGCGAAGCATACCCTAAATTCAATATAAATCAATAAGCAGGCTGCGCATGCTCTTCCTGTTTCTGAAGATTCCACATTTGCGCATA
>JAYVKW010000036.1:0-3083 GCA_043768015.1 Gallionella sp. | reverse complement strand
GAGAAGGGGGGATTCGAACCCCCGTTGGGATATTATCCCAAACACGCTTTCCAGGCGTGCGACTTAAACCGCTCATCCACCTCTCCGAAGGGCGCGCAGAATATCCCAGAACGCTTTTTGCCGCAATCTAAAAAAGACCGTTTCCTTCCAAATTTCCTGTTTCTTTTTTCTCGCCCGATTTGCGCTCGTAACGTTATGGCGAGATCCTTATAAATTATTTTTCCACGCGCGCAGGGCAGTGAATACGCCAAGTTCACTGGTGTCGGTCAGGCCGCGTTGCTGCAAGGTGCGGATGATTTCCGGCTGGGTGCAGCGCAGGAAGGGATTGGTGGCTTTTTCCAGTGCGATAGTCGATGGCAAGGTGATCTGGTTCGCTGCGCGCAGTTGTTGGGTGGCCGCGATACGTTGTTTCAGGGCGGGGTTACCCGGTTCGCAGGCCAGCGCGAAGCGCAGGTTGGCGGCGGTGTATTCGTGCGCGCAATACACACGGGTGGAGTCGGGAAGTTGTGCCAGGCGTTGCAGGGAATGGTGCAGTTGCGCCGGTGTCCCTTCAAAGTTTCTGCCGCATCCGCCGCCAAATAGCACGTCGCCGCAGAACAGGATATCAGGTGCGATAAACGCGATGTGATCGTCGAGGTGGCCGGGGATTTCGATGATGTCAAATTCGATACCTGGCACGATGCCAAATGCATCGAGTTTGAGTTGGCCACCCTCGCGCAGGTCATCGGTAATGTGCGGATTGTCGGGATGTCGCCGCCCATATACCGGCACGTTGTATACTGCGCGCAATTTTGCGATGCCGCCGATGTGGTCGGCGTGGCGATGGGTACACAGGATGGAATCCAGTTGCAGGCCGCGCGCATGCAGGAATGCCAGTACCGGCGCAGCTTCGCCCGGATCGACCACGACAGCACAGTGGTCGCCGTGGATAGCCCAGATGTAGTTGTCTTGCAGGGCGGGGATGGCGGTAATTTCAAATGTAGGGCAGACAAACATTGAGTGGGTGGGAAGTAAGCGATGCCGAATTGTAAGTTAACTGCGGAAAGTTTGAGCGAATGGTTTACCACCCCGCAGGGCGGCTACGTGCTGGCGCGCGAGCAGGCTTATTTCGACCGCACCGTGAGCGATATCTTCGGCTACAACGCGCTGCAATTGGGTTTGCCCGAGCATGATTTTTTGCGCGGCAACCGGATGCCGTTGCGCATCAACGGGGGAAATCAGGCGGGGAATGCCGTGCGGGCACGACACGGTGAGGCGGAGCCTTATGGTGCGGGAGTGCCCGCATCGCACCTCCTCCCGCAATCGGCTGGCTACACCATAACCAGCGACTCGGCGAGTGTAGTTGGCTCGCCTAGTCGAATGGCTAGTCGTTTTATCAGTAACGTGTCGGAGGTGCGCTTGATCTGTACGGAGCTGCCGTTTGACTGCGACAGCCTGGATCTGGTGGTGTTGCCGCATGTGCTCGAATTCGCCGAATATCCGCACCAGATATTGCGCGAGGCAGCACGGGTGCTCAGACCGGAAGGCAATCTGATCATCAGCGGCTTTAATCCGTGGAGTTTATGGGGTTTGCACCGCACACTGGGCAGGCGGGAGGGCTATCCCTGGCAAGGCCATTTCATTGCGTTGCATCGCCTCAAGGACTGGCTCGCACTGCTTGATTTTGAAGTGGTGGGAGGCCGCTTTGCCGCGTATGCGCCGCCGTTTCATCAGACCAAATGGCTGGAGCGTTTCGCCTTTATGGAAAAGGCGGGCGACCGCTGGTGGGCGGTGAGCGGCGGGGTATATTTTGTGCATGCGATCAAACGTGTGCACGGGATGCGGCTGATCAAGCCGCAGTGGAACGAGCGGCTGGTGAGCAAGCTGTTGCCGGCTGCGCCGAAGATGAACAACAAACTAACCCAGCGTAACAAGACAGACCCGCAATGAACAAACAAGCAGCACACCCAAGGAGTACAGCTAAGGCAGGCAATCCGCTATCGGCTAAAGCCGATGCGGAATTGACACCGCCGTCAGACACCCGGACTTCGTCCGGTGACAAGAAGCAATTGTCCGGGCACCCGCTGGACAAAATTGAAATTTTTACCGATGGCGCATGTAAGGGCAATCCCGGCGTAGGCGGTTGGGGCGCGCTATTGCGCACCAAGAGCGACGGAAAGCAATTGTCCGGGCACCCGAAGGAGCGCGAGTTGTTCGGCGGCGAGGCGCACACCACCAACAATCGCATGGAGCTGATGGGCGCGATTGCCGCGCTGGAGGCGTTGAAGCGGCATTGCCATGTGCGTCTGCACACCGATTCAAAATACGTGCAACAGGGCATCACCATTTGGGTACATGACTGGAAGCTGCGCGGCTGGAAGACTGCGAGCAAGAAGCCGGTGAAAAACGAGGACTTGTGGCGCAGGCTGGACGTGCTGGCGACGCAACACCAGATCGAATGGGTGTGGGTCAAGGGGCACGCCGGGCACGACGGCAACGAGCGCGCCGATGAATTGGCGAATCGCGGTGTGGAAATGATGCAGAAGAGTGCGGAGGGGTCGCTGCGCAGCAGCGGGGTACCCCCTCTTGCAGGGGACAACAATGCGTAAGATCGTGGTGGATACCGAAACAACCGGGTTGGATCCTAAACAAGGTCATCGCATCATCGAGCTGGCGGCGATCGAACTGGACGGGCGCAAGGTGTCGCTGCGCCGTTTTCATCGCTATCTCAATCCCGAGCGTGAGATTGAAGCGGGAGCGGTGGCGGTGCACGGTTTGACTTACGAGCGTTTGCAGAACGAGGCGAAGTTCGCCGACATCGCACCCAGCTTTCTAGAATTCATCGCAGATGCCGAGCTCATCATTCACAACGCGCCGTTCGACATGGGTTTTCTTAATCACGAGCTTGGCTTGCTGGGCCTGTCGCCGTTGCAAAACGCGGTGGTGGATACGCTCAAGGTCGCGCGCGAGATGCATCCGGGCAAGAAGAACAGCCTCGATGCGCTGTGCGGTCGCTATGAAATAGACAACGCGCATCGCAGCTTGCACGGCGCGTTGCTGGATACCGAGTTGCTTGCCGAAGTGTATTTCGCGATGACGCGCGG
>JAYVKW010000035.1:0-5109 GCA_043768015.1 Gallionella sp. | reverse complement strand
TTTACACATGTAAAGCGTAAAAAACTCACAGTTCGGCTATCGGCACCGAGTTGAACTTCGTTCCTTGCATCAGCCTTAATGAGAACAGCGGGCAAAGCTCACGATGAAACGCCACGAAAGCCTACCCTCCGTTCATGCGCGCGTTTTTATCTTCCAAAATCACGGCGGTGTACCCTCCGCCAAAACCCAGTATGTCCGCCAACACGTATCGTACTGATTCGGGTCTGGCGTGTGCCAATACTGCACGCAGATCAGGCTGTCACAATATGAAAGTCTGTCGCCTTGGCAATCGGGCGTACATGGTTCTTTTCGCGCCTCATTTCGACTATGCCATAGTTGGACATGGTTTTTAGTGTCCGGGAAAGATTGCCGGGTTTGCGCCCGGTCATTTCTGCCAAGGACGAGATGGACTCCGGTTGCGAGTCCTTGATCACGCGGAGCAATGCACGATTGTCGTCGCTGAGCACTTCGGCCAACGATTTCATCGAAGTGAACCATATCTTGGGTTCGCCTGGCTTCGGCTTATACTTGCCCTTGGCAATCGCGTAGATGCGCTCACGAATCTTGTCTTGAGGCATGATGCCAATCACAATACTTTTCATTTTGCTGTCTCCTTTAATACTTGATCTACATCTGCGAAGAAATCCCTAAGCAGTTGGTAGGCATCCTTGAATTCGTAAGGCACACCTTTATCGGAAATGTGTCGATGCTTGTGGTCATACGGCAATACTTGCCCCGCATACTTGAATCGAGCAGATGGCTTGACCGCGTGGGCATTGTCATAGCCCATCACACGCTTACCGCCTTTTTCGTGTAGTGTTAATGAATAGCGAACACCATGCGGTATCAAAACAGTAGAATCTACGCGCCATGCATGAATCTCAACCCAATAACCGTGCTCCTGCTGAACAATACTTCCGTTCAAATCAATCAGAGAATCAATGTCATTGTCTGCCTGCATATTTCATTATATCAACTGATGATAAAGTTCGCCAGTCGCTTAAAAATGTTTTCCATGCTACATGAAGAGTACAGTGGGCAAAGGTCGCGATGAAACGCGGCCACGAAAGCCTGCCCTTCCGATTTAGCGGGCGTTAGTATCCTCCAGAATCACGGCGGTGTGTCCTCCGCCGAAACCCAATATGTCCGCCAGCACGTATCGTACTGATTCGGGTCTGGCATATGCCAAACCGGCAAGCAAGTCGGGGTCAAGCGGATAGTCCGGTCGCGGCCAAACATCGGCTTCCAGACATGCGATCAGCAACGCGATTTCAGCAGCGCCGGATGCGCCAAGCGTGTGACCGATAGCCGCCTTCAGTGTCACGAGTGGTGGCAATGAATCGAATGCCGCAGCCAGTCCGGTCAATTCGTTCACATCGTTTGCCGGGCTGCCCGCGGCCTGCAATTTGATCAGGTCGATGTCGGATGCATTGAGTCCGCTGGCGGCAAGAGCCTGCTCACACATTTGCGTGACAGTTTGCGGAATGGCGCCGGTCGGATCGCGACCGTCCACGATATTGCTCCCGCCGCACATGCGCCAGCGCGCAGGCCGGCTGGACAGGTGCAACACCGATACGGCTTCCCCCAGCGCGATGCCGTCACGATTCAATCCCAGTGGTTTTGGTTTGCCCGGCGTCAGCAATTGCATGGCGGCAAAACCGGCGAGCGAATATCGGTTAGCCAGTTCGACACCCAGCACTACCGCATCGTTTACCGAACTTGAACGTATGAGCTTGGATGCGGACAGCAGCGCCAGCAGCGATGAAGTGCAGGCACTGGAAACCAGATAGACCGGCCCGGTCCAGTTCAGCCAATCAGCAATCTGTTCGGCGTAGCTAAATCCTTCTTCGACAGCAGAACCTTCGATTTCAATCGCGCCGATATCCAGTGAGGAAGACGCCACAAAGAGAGGAACATCCCTGTATTCCGTTGCACCCGCCTCATCAAAGGCAGCGCTGATGATTTGCTTCGCGCGCGCACGCCAGTCTGGTTCTGGATGGTCGATAGCAAAATAAGGCCACTCAGTTCCATCAGATAACTCTATCCGCTGCGCAGCTCGTCCTCCGGCAGAGATGCAAGCCAATGCCTGCGGCAGATTCCCGCCCAGTGCCGAGATCAGCGCCCGTCCGTGCAGGTAAACCGGTCTCATCCTAGAAAAAGCAGTCTCGCGCCAAGACGCGAAGAACGCAAAGTAAAATCGACACCTTAATCAGAAACATGCGATCACCAAATTGGTAATGAACAAATCAACTGTACCTGTTTGTATTTCTTTGCGCCTTTGCGCGATCAAGTGCGTTTTTTAGGCTCATACGCGACGCGCCGATAAATATTCGGCGAGATGGGTGATACTGGTTAAAGCTCGCCGCGTTTCCTTGCTATCCGGAACGCGTATCCCGTAGCGTTTCTGGATCTCCATCGAGATTTGCAATGCGTCGAGGGAGTCGAGCATCAGTCTTGATTCCGGGCCAAAGAGTATCTCGTCATCGGCCAGACCACCTTGCGGTTCGTCTTTATCGGCAGCAGATAAAATTAATGCCCTCAGTTCGTACTTGAATGCCGCAAGATCATCGGTCATCGTTGCCTCAACTCTTCAATGGGCAGGTCGGCGGAAAAAAAGTAACGCGATGATGACCATCAACGCGGCAAAACCCATCAGCTTGGCCGTTGGCAGCAATACACCCGCCACGTCACTGCCGCGCAAAAGCACCGCAAGCATGCCATCCAATCCCCAGCTCATCGGGGAAAATTCCGCAAGCCGCTGCATGAACTCCGGCATAATAAATTTTGGCACCATCACTCCGCCGATGGCCGCCATCAATATATTAATGATCGGACCCACCGCCGATGCTTGTGCATGTGTCCTGACGATACTTGCCAGCGCGAGTGCCAAGCCTATCGCAGCCGTACTCACAGCCAGCAACACCAGCATCAGCGCATTCCAATCTATACCCGTCAGTGACAGCGCATCGCCGCCCAACAGCGGCATCAGCCAGACGCCCACTGCCAGCATCATTGCAGCCTGGAGTCCATTGATGGCGAGGTAGGGCAATGCCTTGGACAAAATCATCGTGCCGGTGGGCACGCCCAGACTTGCAAGCCTTGCCAGCGCTCCGCATTGCCGTTCCTGGATGAACAGATTTGCCAGTGAAGCTACGACAAAGAACATACCAAACACCAACCAGGCGGGTACATTTTGCTGCACGGAGGTAGGACGAGAACCGGCTGCCAATCGCTCGGTGCCTACCAAAGATTGCGCTGAAACTGTCGTACCCGAAGCGCGAGACGGTATTTTATTTTCAGGGCGGGATTTTTCCGGGCGCGACAATCGCTGCGGCATCTGATGTTGCGATACTTGGGCTGCTGCGAGCAGCGCCCGGCTTGTCTCAATCAAAGCCTGGGCACGCAGCTCGGTTGCGATCATGATCAGCTCTGCGTTATTGGCAGAGTACACGCCATTGTCCATGCCCGGATCGGCAATCAATCTGAGTTGCATGTTGCTATCGGGTTGCCCGGCAGCCAACTCCTTGGAAAAATCTTTTTCAATGATCAGCGCATAACTCAACTTGCCGTTGCGCACTTCATCCGACCAAGTCGCACTGCTTTGCCGGGGTTTGCCGTGGCGCTTTTCCCACTCGGTGAGCAGCGTGCCGGCCAATCGGCCGTTGTCATGGTTATCAACGATATATTGCAGGGACTTGATAGCCGGGCTATACACGTCCTTCAGTGCAAGTGACATGATGATGATGAACAGCACCGGCATCAAGAATAGTGCAGCCAACCCATTGACATCGCGGGTCAGGGCCAACAGCTCTTTTTTGATGAGTGCGAATAACATATGGGCACCTCTAGAAATTCAAAATCCTAAGCGAGGCAAGGCGCGAAATAAATTTTAGCGCGCAGCATATGTTGAATATGTAAGCGATAAAATTTCTTGAGCAACGCAGTATCGCGACGGAGTTTGGGTTTATAGGGGTGCCCATGATCAATCCCTCAGCGAGCGGCGCGTAAGCGTCATGAAAAGTTGCTCCAGATTTGCGCGCCCGAACTCAGCGTGGCGCAGTCTTCCGCCCGCGCCTTCCACAGCAGCCAACAACGCAGCGGGTGTCTGGCCGGTAGCAAGCATCACCCGCCATTCCCCGCCGCTGGATTCGACTGCACCAAAACGCCCGAGCAACACACTCAATTGCGTTGCCATCACCCCATCCACCGCCAGCCGCACATGAGCGACACCATCATTCAACAACTCGCTCAAGGTTCCATCGCGCAACACCATGCCATCGTCGATAATGATCACGCGGTTGGCGATCGCTTCGATCTCTTCCATGTAATGCGAGGTGTAAATCACGGCTGCGCCATTGTTGGCCAGTGTTTTAACAGCATCCAGCAGGAATGCGCGCGATTGTGGATCGACACCGACGGTAGGTTCATCCAATAGGATCAGTTCAGGTTCGGGCAGCAAAGCGATTGCCAGATTTAGGCGGCGCCTCAATCCGCCTGAAAGTCTTTCGGCACGAACCTTTTCGAAACGCTCCAACTGGGAGAATGCCAGACATTCACCGATACGCTTGCGTTTGCGGCTGCCTGCCAACCTTCCTGCCGCCGCAAAACATTCCAGGTTCTCCGTTACCGTGAGCATGGGATAGAACGCATATTCCTGCGGGGCAACCGCAATAAGGGTTGGCGTGTTGCGGCGAACAACGGCAAGCGGCAATCCGTCGATCGATATGTCTCCCTGCTGGACTGGCAATATCCCGGAGAGATGTGAAATGAGCGTGGTTTTGCCCGCGCCGTTAGGGCCCAGCAGGCCGAGGATCTGGCCGCGCTCGGCGTTAAGCGAAACGCCTGCCAATGCTGGTTTCTCGGCATGCGGGTAGCGATACGAAAGAGTCCTGATCGCCAACATCAGGCAACTGCCTTTTTCAAATCACGAAATAAAACCCCCTCTTGTTCGGAGAGGCTGCGCAGCATGTCAGCTAATTTCGGTGGATCCATCGCATCGCGCCCCTTGACCATACGCGCGGTCGCCAGCGCAAACTCCCGCCAACCATCACCGATAACCAAGAGCCGCTCCGAAAATCCGGCCAATACTTTCATGCCGAACGACTCAGC
>JAYVKW010000034.1:0-4722 GCA_043768015.1 Gallionella sp. | reverse complement strand
CCGGGCAAGAAATGCTAATAAGCTCCAGACCGCGAGGAATGCCAACCATATGGCAACGCCAACCGCAGCAGCAAATACGACACTCTCCGCTGTCAAATTGAAAGAAGGTGAAAATATTTCCCAGGTCGCGCGCGCAATAAGCGGGTCCGCCTCGGTAAGCATGTAAACCAGTTGATGAAACAAATCTGTGTTGAGCGCTTGAAGTGCTTGCCGTAATTGTTCGACAGAATTGACCATACCCTGCAAGGCTGCGCCCTCGTTATGAAAAGTTGGATCTACGCTGGCCAGGTGGTATCGAATGAGTTCCTGCAGACTGCCACGATGTAATTGATCGGCGATCGCCTGGAACGGAGCCATATCCTGCAGCACTTGATCGAGCCGACCACCAACGCGCTGCCGATACTGTGCGATGAAGCTCGGAATGCAGCCGGCCGCAATGACACCCATCACCAGAATGATACGATCCAAAATCCCTCGGATAGAAATCATAATTGCCTAACGAAGTAGTAGAGAAAGTATCTTCATACTCATATCGTGCCGCTAACCAGATAAAATATCAAGGTCAAGTTGTAAGTCACATTTGCGGATGAACTGAATGAAACTCTACCAACGCATCGGCGCCAGCCCCGATCATTCGGCACAGTACACAAAGCGATTCATGCTGATAAGCACTGTCAGGGTGCTTCGAGCAGGTTTTTCAATGATGCTAAATCACGCATAATCCATGCCGCGTCTGCGGCAAATTTTTCTTCAGACACGGCAGGCAAGCGGAACAAAGTAAAAATAAGCTCGCAGCCGCTGCCGTTCGAAATAACACACATGGGAATATAAATTTGCAACCCCGGTTCCGGGCTTACCCAATGATCCAGAACCCCGAATTCATTACGCTCCGTAAACCGTACCTGTACCGTGCCGTCCGGTGTCTCGGCGACCCACTCGCCATTGTGCTGCTTCAACGACTTGCCTAGTCCGGATGCCCAGCGCGGAAAATTCTCCGGAACGCAGACGAAGTTGTAAACGTAACTGATATTCCGGTTGATGGATATGCTGAGATTGCGCGATGGATACGTCGTTGCTATGAGCGCCTCCCGTTTGCTAACGAATGAATTGATCGGCGCGAGTCAGCGCGTCCGGGTTGAATAATTTGTCAGGTGGCATATCGCCGCTGCGCTTACGCACCTGCTCCAAACAGAGCGCCGACGCCAGCAGTCAACCCCATGGCCAGCGCACCCCAGAACGTGACACGCATTGCACCCACCGCCACAGACGCTCCACCGGCGCGCGCAGCCACCCCGCCCAGGAGCGCGAGGAAAACGAGAGAGGTGCCCGAGACGAGGGAGATCAGGTTTGCCTCGGGAGCCAATAACGTGACCAACAGGGGCATCGTCGCTCCGATAGCGAAGCTGGCAGCCGAAGCAAAGGCAGCCTGAAGCGGATGCGCACTAAGCGCCTGGGAGATTCCGAGTTCGTCGCGCACATGTGCGCCGAGCCCGTCATGCGCCATGAGTTGATCGGCGACCTGTTTCGCAAGCGTAGGATCAAGACCCCGACCGACATAGATCGCCGCTAACTCCAAATGCTCACCCGCGTCGTCCGTCAGAAGTTCCTTGCGTTCACGCTCGATGTCTGCCTTTTCGGTATCTGCCTGTGAGTGGACGGACACATACTCGCCGGCAGCCATCGACATGGCTCCGGCGACCAGGGCGGCAACCCCGGCGACCAATATGCTGCTGTGAGTTGCATGCGCAGCTGCAACACCCAGCACCAGGCTCGCTGTGGAAACGAGGCCATCGTTCGCGCCCAATACCGCGGCGCGGAGCCAGCCGATGCGATCAGTGCGATGTCGTTCCAAGTGACGTGGACGCATATTGAAGTTCCTGGACGTGATCCTTGTTAATTTGTGATAAAGCATATCACTCTATTACCGAGGCCACCCCTTTCAACGCGCGATGCCCACAGGCACGGCATGTGTAATCGTCGCGTTCCAAAACCACCTTGTGAATGCGATCCCGTTGAGCTTTTAGTGGGCGCTCTGGATACCAAAGCGTTGGGTTCGTAACGCCGGAGCGTAAGACAAAAGTTTTTGAATGAGCAGAATTGTGTTTGCTTATGTTTACACATAACGTTTGAGTTCAGCGGCCGCCCGCTTACGGGCGGTCCGCTGGAACGATTTGTTGGGCGCCATTAGTTATGTTGTTTCTCCAGAATTACCAGCGCGATTCCTCCGAGAATAGCTACGGACGCCAATACCAAGCGCAGTGTTATGGCCTCACCGAGAAAAACGATGCCACCCAAGGCCGCAATGACCGGAACACTGAGTTGTATTGTTGCAGCATTGGTGGCTTTCAACGCAGGTAATGCTGTGTACCAAATGGCGTACCCTATTCCGGAAGCCAGTGCACCCGAGGAAACTGCATACCAAAATCCGGCAATATCCAGAGAGGTATCGTTCAACATTAATACGCTCAATGCTGCCGCGATAGGAACAGCGCGCAGAAAATTTCCAGCCGTTACCTTGGTGGGATCGCCTGCACCTTTGCCGCGCAAAGAATAGATGCCCCATGCAACCCCAGCGCCCAACATCAATACGGAGCTATACAGTGGCGGTGCTGAGAGACCTGGCAGCAATAGACCAACAAGTCCCCCGAAAGCGAGCATAAGGCCGACGAGCTGCAGACTCCGCAGACGCTCACCCACCCAAACGCCATAGCCGATCATTGTTGCCTGAACAGCGCCAAAGAGCAGCAGCGCACCGGTTGCCGCAGGCAGGTTCACGTAGGCAAAAGAAAAGCCGGCTGCATAAACAAACAACGCAAATGCCGACAGCCAGTTGCCCCCGCCGGTATGTGTGCTGTGACGTATATGCACCACAAACCAAAGCATCAACGCTCCGGAGACCAATCGAATTGTAGTAAAGCTGGCTGCATCAATGCTGGTATGTTTGAGAGCGATCCGGCAGAGCAGTGCATTACCGGCGAATGCAATCATGGCTAGCGACGTGAGGGCAATTATGCGTGCATATGACATTGAAAGTTTCCTTAAGGCCATCGATCAGCTGTGGCCTAGGGTGCCCAACGTAAAGTTAAGATACAAAGGGCTGCGCGCTTTTGCGCAGTCCCTCTCGAATGCAGGGTCAGGTTTCTTCACCGAACCTTGCTTAGCCGTTCGGCCATCCGGGTTTGCCAACCTGGACCCGTCGCTTTCCAGAGTTCGATCACGTCAGCCGGTAAGCGTAGGGAAATCAACTTGCGTGGGTTTGGCGAAAGCGGCCTTCCGCCTTTATTCACCTTCGCGCGAGCGAGCATTTCTTCGGTAAGCTCCGGCAGGTCTTCGTACTCCTCTTTCTTCAAGGTGTGAGCATCGACTCGAGCCATGTCAGACTTTAAGGAGTGGCGCGATGCGGTTTTGTTCGCGTTCATTGGCTTTCCTCATGCTGAAAACGTGGCGATCCGCGCCACGCGGTGTGTAGCCCACGACGACCATCCGCCCTTCTAACATTCCGTAGCAGATAACACGCGTTTCGCCGTAGTCCTTTCGCGTATCTTCGACCTCTAAAGTGACACCCGCAAAGATCAATGCAGCATCATCAAAATCCAGCCCACGCTCAGACAACGCCTTATTGCGCTTGGTTGGGTCGAAAGTAATGCGCATGTGGTTATTGTAGCTACATTAACAGCCGGATGCAAGGGCGCTATTTGGGTCGAATTTTCTGGGCTTGGTAAGGGCTACGTGGCACCTCAGAAACCTAACGTACAAGCTAACCCGCCGCCCGCTGTTGGGCGGTCGGGTTGAGCGGAGGGTTGAGCGGAGGGTTGGGCAACTCGTGGAGAGACAATGACTCAAAAATCATTGAGCAAATTGCAACGAAGCCACCGAAAGAACGGACATATTGCATGTTCTAAATGTGGTGAAAGTAAGCGGTACAAGGTGAACGGAGTGACAATTTCAACTATGTGTGAGAGCTGCTATTTGCAGATGCACAAGATTCACAACGGGAGGCGTAGTGTACATACACAATGAAATTCAAAAAGCGGTGTTGCCGCTGCTCGAAAAGTACGATCTTGAACTAGTCGAGTTGCTTGGCGAAATGAACCACGCGGCATGGGAGCTATCGGTTTTGAACAAGGCAGGAATTGAAAAACTCATAGCTGAATTAGAGGTGCCCAACGTGGAGCTAAGGGGCGCCGCGCTTCTGCGGCGTCCCTCTTGAACGCAGGGTTAGAGGCAAAGCTTCGAGACGTTCAGCAAGCCATACCTTAATGATGGATTGCCGAGTTACGCCAAGTTTTCCCGCTTCTCGATCTAATGATTCGATCATCCATGTAGGAAAATCAACATTAACGCGCTTTTGCTCTTGCAATACGCGCTTTGCTTTGGATATATCCAGCGAACCAGTAATGTCAACACCCTTGTCAAATTGTTGGTCAAAAATTTTAGCTTTCATATAAGGCAACCTCCTCTGGCCGAGAACGACGAACAGAAATTAGTCGGACACTTGCGTTTCTATAAGTGATCACGGCTGACCAGTGCTTTCCGCTAATCAGACCTATCAGCAAGTACCGGGGTTCATCTTCTGTTTTTGCAGGAATTTCCAATAATCCAGGGTCATTCCATAAAGCTTGTGCATCAATAAAATTGATGCCGTGCTTCAGAAGATTAGCTTGGCTTTTCTGCTCATTAAATTCAAAAGTAATCACGGTATAGAAAATATACCATTATTGG
>JAYVKW010000033.1:0-3346 GCA_043768015.1 Gallionella sp. | reverse complement strand
CATTTCCGTACCGGCAACAGTAATGTCAAATCCATTTTCATTGACGGCAAAGTCGTATGGGTCGCGAGCACTGGCGGCGTGATTCGCTACAACACTGGCACTGACGAGTTCCGCGTGTTTGACGTGACCAATGGCAGCGGACTGCTTTCCAATGGCATATTCTACATCGGTAAACTGGACGGGCGCATCGCGGTGGGCACCTATGGCGGCGGGATGTCTTTATACGACCAAGCCAAAGACAACTGGGAAAACTTCAATGTACCCAATGGGCTTTCAGATGCTTTCGTTTACAAGGTAATGAAGGTCTCCAACGGGGACATCTGGATCGCTACCTGGTCGGGTGCCAACCGTATCCGTGGTGGAGACCTGAAGGATCGTTCCAAGTGGGATGTGTACACAGTCGAAAACACCAAGGGCGGACTGCCCAACGACTGGGTCTATAGCTTGGAAGAAGGCAAGGATGGCGAAATGTGGTTTGCCACTGAAGGTGGCCCGGCACGCTTCAAGGACGGCAAGTGGCAGCACTGGAAAGTAGGTGCGCCATTCGAAAAAATCAAGAATGACCCAAAATTCGGTGTCGACCCCGCCAAGCTTTCCGAGCATCACGCCCAACAGGCGAAGGAGATGGGCTTGCAGGGCATGAGCGGGGCTGGCGCCTACAATCCCAACTATATCGTATCTATGCTGGTGGACCCTGATGGCACAGTGTGGTGCGGTACCTGGGGCGGCGGGTTGGCGCGCTTCGATGGGAAAACATGGCGCAACTACACCATGTCCGACGGCTTGCCAGGCAACCTCGTTTTCATGCTGCACCGTGATCCATCCGGGCAATTGTGGATCGGTACCAATAACGGGGTTGCTCTTTTGGAAGGCAACAAGATGGAAGGGAAAAAACTTAAAGTCGCGAAGGTCTTGACCACCAGCGACGGCCTGTTCGCTAATATCGTGTTTTCCATGGCAACCGCGCCGGACGGAAGCCAATGGCTCGGCAGCTTCGGTGGTGTAACACATTTGAAGTAGAACCTTTGATACTCGCGCGGACGCAAACCAAGCGCGATAATATGAAAAAAGAGCATCGCTATAGCAATGGGACGTATTACAGGGGTGTCCTTCTCCGAATACCCGCACCGGTTTTGTAGCGAGCGGCAGTTGGACAAAAGCTGACTGCACAGGCTGTCACTGACGCTCCCGCTTTAAACGCGCTTAATGGTTGTGATGAAAATAAGGCTTGATATTAATGCCGCTTGCCTTGTTGACGCTAAACTCGTTGGTACCATTCTGAACGATGCTTGCCGGTGAAGCGTGTCTTATGATGAATCCTTCAACTTCAAACCATCCGGCGAAATGCCCTGTCGTCACCCCGCCATGCGGAATCTGGCTATGCTACATATTATGCTGCGCGGACGATACGCTCTATACAGGCATTACCAACGATCTGGAAAAACGCCTCGCGGCGCATAACGCGGGTACGGCAGCAAGATACACACGGGCGCGCGGGCCGGTCGAAATAGTATTTGTGGAAAGCTGCGCCGATAAATCGGCCGCGCTGAAACGCGAGATGGAAATTAAAAATTTGTTGCGTCCAGAAAAACTAGCATTGATTGAATGTGCAATGAGATAACTCACTCACTCCCTTCCATTCAATTTTTCAGTTGGTAGTTTTGCAGAATCGGGTTCATGAATTGTCCTGCTGCGCGTACAGCAGGAACATCAAGAACTGCGGGTGTTGCTGAGCGACAGAATATGCAAGAGACCGTCTCGAATACCACGAGCATTCAAAGTGTCGCCATCCCGGCATTACAGGTGCGTTGTACTGACGCTGACGGCCGAAAACCAGTAAAATGCGCACCTTTGCAATTGCATGAACCAACCGATGCTCACCTTTCAGCAAATCATCCTGACGCTACAAAATTACTGGGACAAGCAAGGCTGCGCGCTGCTGCAACCTTACGACATGGAAGTCGGCGCGGGCACGTCGCATACCGCCACTTTTTTGCGCGCGCTCGGCCCGGAGCCGTGGCGCGCCGCTTACGTGCAGCCTACCCGTCGCCCCAAGGATGGGCGTTACGGGGAAAATCCGAACCGCTTGCAACACTACTACCAATTTCAAGTCGTGCTCAAACCTGCCCCTGCCGATATTCTTGAGTTATATCTTGGCTCGCTGAAAGAGCTCGGTTTTGATCTCAAAAAAAATGATGTGCGCTTCGTCGAAGACGATTGGGAAAATCCCACGCTGGGGGCGTGGGGTCTGGGCTGGGAGGTATGGCTGAACGGCATGGAGGTGACGCAGTTCACTTATTTTCAGCAGGTCGGCGGCATAGATTGCAAGCCCATCACCGGCGAGATTACTTACGGGCTGGAACGGCTGGCGATGTATTTGCAGGGCGTGGAAAATGTTTTTGATCTGACCTGGACAGAGGGTGTGACCTACCGCGACGTGTATCACCAGAACGAGGTCGAACAATCGACCTATAACTTCGAGCACAGCGATGTGGATTTTTTGCTGGTCGCTTTCTCCGCACACGAGAAGCAGGCGAAGCACTTGGTGGAACAACAGCTCGCATTGCCCGCTTATGAACAAGTGCTGAAAGCCGCGCACACTTTCAATCTGCTGGATGCACGCGGCGCGATTTCGGTGACGGAACGCGCGGCTTACATCGGACGCATACGCAATCTGGCGCGAAGTGTCGCGCAAAGCTACTTCGACAGCCGTGCGCGCCTGGGTTTTCCGATGGCGCCAAAAATGTGGGCAGATGAAGTGCTGGCACAGATCGAAAAGAAAGTTGCCGCATGAACCACGGGAACTTATTGGTTGAATTATTAGTTGAAGAGCTGCCGCCCAAATCGCTGAAAAAATTGGGCGAGAGCTTTGCCGACGCGCTGGCGACCAGCCTTAAATTACAAGGCCTGGCGGCGAGCGATGCGGTGGTGACGGCTTATGCTACGCCGCGCCGTTTGGCGGTACATGTCACCAACGTGTTGACGCAAGCAGCCGACAAGACGGTTTTGCAAAAGCTGATGCCAGTCGCGGTGGGGCTGGATGCGGCGGGTAAAGCGACACCGGCGTTGCTGAAAAAACTTGCTAATCTTGGCGCAGATGCATCGGCGGTGCCGCAACTTAAACGCGCACTGGACGGTAAGACGGAAGCACTTTATTTCGACAGCCTAGTTAAGGGCGCGACACTCGCACAAGGTTTGCAATTGGCACTCGACGAATCCATTGCCAAGTTGCCCATAGCCAAGACGATGACCTATCAACTGGCAGATGGTTGGAGCAGTGTGAATTTCGTGCGCCCCGCACATGGATTGGTTGCGCTACATGTCGCGGAGATTGTGCCGATCAGCG